>CAZKOR010000146.1:0-8463 GCA_964554405.1 uncultured Bacteroides sp.
GGCGGCTATTCTTTAACGGATTGCTATGTTTGGCAGATGGAACGTTATAATCTGGCACAGGATACCGGGAAGAATACCGCAAGCTGCAACAAAGAGGAAATGGTCTTACAGGCGTTTTGGACAATGGCGGAGTTAAAAAAAGACCCGGCATACTATCAGCGGAAGTTTGGCGAGGGCGCCGGAATGGATAAAAGCTAGGGCGAAAAAGAAGCATGGAGTTAGTATAAATATGGATAAAAATGAATTTTTAGAAAAATTACAGCGGACATTGGCGGGCGGTTTAAACAGCAGTCAGGTGGCAGATAACGTGCGTTATTACCAGGATTATATCGAATCCGAAATCCGAAAAGGAAGTACGGAAGAAGAAGTGCTTGCGCAGCTTGGCGACCCAAGACTGCTTGCAAAAAGTATCATAGAAGCGAATAAACATGCCGGGGAAAGCTATGGCTCCAATCGGGAATATGATGAAGAGGTAGAGGATGAATCTGTGCCTGACAGTCGTTTCGGCGGGGGATTTGGGCGTAGTATGGTACTTCCCGGATGGCTCATGATGGTGATTATAACGGTTCTGGTGATTATTGTGATAGGGATTGCCACATCCCTGATTTCCCTGTTTGCACCGCTTATTATTGTCGGATTGGTTGTTTTATTGATTGTAAAACTTTTCCAAGGAAATAAAAGTTCATAAAAAATATATATAATGGCTGAATATTTTTAGAAAAATCTTCTCATACTATTGCTGTAACTAAAACCAATCAGGAGGTATGCGAGATGTCTAAAAATGATTATAACCAGAATGCGCAGAATAATGAGCAGAACAAGGCTAACAACTCTAACAGCCAGAATGCACAGAACAACCAGAAGAACAATTCCAAGAATAGTTCCAGCCAGAATGCGCAGAACAGCCAGAAAAACAATTACTAGAATGGAACTGCTAAAAGCGGCACAGCTAACCTGCTGTGCCGTTTTTGGCGGATGCTCTTTTTACATCATCCCTTGTACACTTAGCATCTGAATAACGGGCTTTCTCATAAACGAGAGCAAGTTCGTTTTCTGACAGAAGCAGACCGCATTCCCTTGCCGTATAAGTATGAAGAGAATGGACGTTTTCTTTTGCAGTGAAAACAGCGCGTTTTGTCCAGATTCGCTGCTTGTAGATACGGCGGATTCTTTCTGCGGGACTTAAGAAAGCGAAAAATTCTTTTTGTGTTCCCTTTTCCTTTTTTATTTCATAGGTTTCTCTGATATCCCTGATAGATTCACCGTCTGTTTCTTCGTCTAATATGCGTTTTTTGCGGAAAATCTCTTTTATCATTTTAATAAATTGAAACAGTGCAAAGCATAACAGGCAGAAAATCACTATTGGAACGATAATCATGGTGGCTTTTTCCAAAACAACCCAGAACAGACCGGGTTCGCCCGCATCCAAAGGCATAAATCCCGAGGAGAACTGTTCGGTATTGTTTCCCTGATTCGTCATAGGCTCATACTCTTTTTCAAACAGGGAAGCAATCCATGCAAATACGCCATGTTCCCTAAGCCATACGATACCGTTTTTTAACTGCCTTGCAAGTTCGGAAAGCCAGCCGATATCGGAAAAAAGTACAAGCAAAACGACTGCAAAAAAAGAAAATATGCCGGTAAGCCGTATGCCCGATGCAAAAATTTCCTTGTGGGGAATATAACCTGTACTGTTTGCATTGACTGCCATAAAATACAGATAGTGTTGTAAGTAATACCTGATATAATAACAGATAAAATAGATAGCTGCCATTGCAATGAAGTATATGTCAAAACCCGGACGTTCCTGATAATACAGAACAAACAGCGGAACCGCGATGATGCCGACCGCTGCCGGCGGAGAAATCGCTTCATCGAGTCTTTCTTCCGTGCGAAGCCGTATTACAAAAGAATTGATAAAAAGACCGATGCCATAGAGACAAAACATAACTTTGGCGACAAAGTTAGGAAACGGCAGGGAAAAGAAAAGAGCAAGGCATATAATATGGCTGAGAGCCATGACGGCAAAGGCGTTTGTATATCTTCTGATAAAGAAAAAGAAGACCGGAACAAGACCGCACAAAAGCCATAGAGCAACTGGGGGCGCAGTGACACCTGCCATGATACTTGCCATGGCAGCAATGGAAAACAGTGTCCAGTGATTCATCTGTGTTGCCAGAATATCTGACCATACAATAATTTTTTCCTGCTTCATACGTTATCCACGCGCCTCTCTTATCATCTCTTTACTTTTTATATGCAGAATTTTTATGTGACTTTCCAGTTCCTGTGGAATTTCCGGCATTTCCGTCTCTATTGTCGGATAAAACCAGATATATTCCCGTTCGCTTTTCTGATACTCGGTTATCAGCTGCGTAAAATCAGAATAGGCATTTGGGGATACCAGAACGGTTATCGTCGAGCTATCCTCTTCCAACAGTCTCCACGCAAAGGATTCCGTGAAACCGACAGGTTCTTTTGAGGTATCTATCCTGGCAAGAGAGCGGTAAATCTGCTGCAGCTGTCCGGCGCCAGCCCCGGCTTCTATCTGCAGCGGTTCATCTGTCATGACATCTCTGCCGTTGCCGTAACAGGATACTCGGATGCCCTGATTTAAGAAAAAAGCGGCAAAGCCCGCAACAATCCGAAAAGAAGCTTCAACCGCTTCGTCTTTTTTCAAAATGCCGTTATCCTCTATATTGAAAAAAATGCGGATTGTCTGCAGTGAAGTATAGTTTTTCTGATTAACCTTTAAATCCCCTGTCTTCGCGCTTGCTTTCCAATTGATGCTGCGCATATCGTCATAGGGCTGATATTCCCTGATGCCGCGGTATTCAAAGGGGTCTTCCATGAAATGCCGCTTCGTCAGGATTTCACCGTTTAACTGCTGTAAGGACTGACGGAACTCATCGGAAACAAAAGGAGCGGGATAGACATAGAAATACTGCTCAGTACGCCTGCTTTCCACCATTTCCGTAGAAAGAAACAAATCCGCCGCGACAAGATCAATGTTATTAATACGGTAATATCCTCTTTTAGCCGCAATAAATTCCAATTTCCGCGTAATACGCTCTCTGCCCTTTACCTGAAAAATATCGTTTCGGTAATAGAAGTCTGTCACTTTGGCGTTTTGTGTATCGGTAAACCGTAAATTCCGGTCAGTCTGAAACTTGACTTTCAGCATGGGGAGAGGAAGCCGTTTGCCGTTTTCAATAATTTCCAGTAACTCGCCTTTTTCACCCTCAAACAGGCTTGTTTCCGTAAATTCCAGCCGTATGCCAAGCTTTTTTTGCCACAATATTCCATAGAGTTTTCGCTGTAATAAAAACAGAAGATATGCAAAGAGTCCGATAGTTAATATTTTCGTCATACCCGGAAATCCTCTGTAGGCACTTTGGCGTTTTGTAAAATATTTTTCACAAAAGCGACGCTTTCTTTATAATTGTCTCTGCCGAAGTCCATAATAATGCGGTGAGCCAGTACCGGAACGGCAACTGCCTTTACATCATCGGGAATGACAAAATTTCTTCCCTGCAGCCAAGCATAAGCTTTGACACAGCGAAGAAGCGCAAGACTTCCTCTCGGGCTTACCCCCATCATAATGCTTTCGTCACCACGGGTTGCTGTAATGATATCCACAATATACTCCTGAACCGCTTTATGTACATATACTTTACAAACTTCGTTTTTAGCCTGTGCTAATTCCGTAAGCGTCAGTACGCCGGTAAGCTCCGTCAGCGGGTCCTTTTCCAGATAGCGCATCAGGATGTCCAGTTCTTCCTCTCTGTCCGGCAGTCCTACGGACAGCTTCATCATAAAGCGGTCGAGCTGTGCTTCCGGCAAAGGGAATGTTCCTGCCGTTTCAACAGGATTCTGAGTCGCAATGACAAAGAATGGATTGTCCAGCGTATAAGTTTCCCCATCGATAGTGACCTGTCTTTCCTCCATACACTCCAATAAGCCTGCCTGCGTTCTGGGGGTTGCACGGTTGATTTCATCGGCAAGCAAAATGTTGGTAAACACCGGTCCTTTGCGCAAAATAAAGTCATTGCTCTTTCTGTCAAAAATATTTAACCCTGTAATATCGCCGGGAAGTAAGTCGGGTGTAAACTGTATTCTGGAATAATCTGCATGAAGAGATCTGGCAAGCGCTTTCGCAAGTTTTGTTTTGCCCGTTCCCGGAACATCTTCCAACAGGACATGACCGTCCGATAAAAGAGCCGTTAACAGAAGCCGTACGGTTTCCTCTTTGCCGATAATCACTTTATGAATATTATCCAATACTTTTTCTGCTGCCTGTTTTCCCTGTATTTCCAACGATACCACCTCCAAAGATTCTTATCTGTAGTTTATAATGCTTAGGCAGAGTTGTAAAGGGATAATTCCATGTGGTATACTTATCATAAATTGGATAAAAAGGAGTAATCATAATATGATCACTATAAATCAGGTAGGTTATCTGCCGACGGCAGAGAAGAAAGCGGTACTGACAGAAGGCGGAAGCTTTCAGGTAATCAATGAAAAGAATCAGGTCGTTTTGGAGAAACATGCGAAAGCCTTCGGGCTGGACGAGGCTTCTCAGGATAATGTTTCCATAGCGGATTTTTCAGAACTACAGGTTCCCGGGATTTATCAAATCAAAACGGATAAGGGTGAAACATCCTATCATTTCCGGATTGGCGGGAATGTTTACCATGATTTGCAAAACGACTTGTTAAAGGCGCTTTATTATCAACGCTGCGGCTGTGCGCTGGAAGAAAAGTATGCGGGAGTTTATACCCATGCATGCTGTCATACAGGGGAAGCCGTTCTCTGGGAGGACCACGGAATCCGCAAAGAAGTAACGGGCGGCTGGCATGATGCCGGAGACTACGGACGATACATATCACCCGCTGCGGTGGCGGTGGCGCATCTGCTGTATGCTGCCATGCTGTTCCCGGAGAGTTTTGGCGAGACCATCAACCTGCCGGAGAGCGGAAACGGTGTGCCGGATATTTTAAATGAATGCCGCTATGAACTGGAATGGATGTTAAAAATGCAGACGGAGGACGGCGGCGCTTATCACAAGCTGACGTCTGCCATGCACGCGGATTTCATCATGCCTGAAGAAGATTTGAGTCAATTTTATCTTTTTCCGGTTTCTTCTATGGCAACGGCAGATTATGCGGCTGTCATGGCGCTTGCATCCAGAGTATACGAACAGTATGACAAAGAATTTGCGGAAAAAATGTTTGATGCAGCGGTGAAAGCATGGGATTTTCTGGAAAAACATCCTGAATATATCGGATTCCATAATCCGGAGAACTGCAATACCGGTGAATATGACGATGATTGCGATATTGATGAAAGACTCTGGGCAGCGGCGGAAATGCTGGCAGCCACAGGAGAGGAGAAATATCAGAAAGCATTGGCAAAGCTATGCGGGGAAGATATAGGTAAGACAGATTTTGGCTGGACAGACGTATCCGGTCTTGCATCCATGTCGGTTCTGACAGACTCGAAGAAGCAGGCAGCGGCAGATATCAGGGAAGATTTGCGGAAGACTGTGCTTACGGAAGCAGACCGGCTTGTTGAGCTCAGCACAGCGTGCGGCTACATGGCAGCCATGAAGCCGGAGGATTATGTCTGGGGCAGCAATATGGTTGTGTTAAACAGGGGAATGCTGTTAGTGCTTGCTGCCATGCTGACTGATGGAGAACGGAAGAAACTTTATGAAAAAACCGCGCTTTCGCAGCTTAATTATCTGCTTGGCGTCAATGCGCCCGGTTACAGCTATGTGACGGGACATGGGGAAAATGCTTTTAAACATCCCCATAACAGACCTACGGAATGTGACGGTATTGACTTACCGATGCCCGGATGGGTAAGCGGCGGTCCTTTTAAGACGCCCTGCGACGAAACGGCAGTTCAGAATATCCCGAAGGGAACGCCCCCGATGAAATGCTATCTGGACCATGCGATGTGCTATTCTTTGAATGAAATTACGATTTACTGGAATTCTCCGGCAGTTTTTGTGACGGCGTATTTCAATATTTCCGTTTGACAGAAAATGAGCGACACTTTACAATGAATTTATGGAAAAAATGAGTTTGATAGCGCCATGCCATTTTGGGCTGGAAGCAGTACTGAAAAAAGAAATTACAGATTTGGGATACGAGGTTCTGTCGGTAGAAGACGGTCGTGTGACGTTTGCGGGTGACGAGAATGCGCTTTGCCGTGCGAATATTTTTTTGCGTACGGCGGAAAGGGTACTTTTGAAAATCGGCAGTTTTCATGCGGAAACGTTCGAGGAACTTTTTCAGGGAACGAAAAACCTGCCTTGGGAAGCTTATATTCCGGAGGATGGGAAATTCTGGGTGGCTAAAGCGGCAAGCATTAAGAGCAAGCTTTTCAGCCCCTCCGATATTCAGTCCATTATGAAAAAGGCTATGGTGGAACGTTTAAAATCCGTCTATCATACACAGTGGTTTGCAGAAAGCGGAGCTTCTTATCCGGTCCGCGTGTTTCTGATGAAAGATGAAGTTACCGTGGGTCTGGATACGACCGGGGAATCTTTACACAAAAGAGGATACAGAAAGCTGACGGCAAAAGCGCCGATTGCGGAAAATCTTGCCGCAGCGCTTATTATGCTGACGCCTTGGAAAAGCGACCGGATACTGGTGGACCCGTTTTGCGGCAGCGGTACATTTCCCATTGAAGCCGCTATGATGGCGGCACATATGGCGCCGGGCATGAACCGGAGTTTTCTGGCGGAAGACTGGACGCATATCACAGCGCGTAAGAACTGGTACCGCGCCATGGACGAAGCGGCGTCTATGGTAAATATGGAAGTAGAAACAGATATTCAGGGATATGATATAGATGATAAAATGGTGGCGGTTGCCAGAGAGAATGCCCGTCTTGCAGGCGTGGAGGACATGATTCATTTCCAACGCCGCAGTGTGGAAAATCTCAGTCATCCGAAGAAATACGGATTTATTATTACCAATCCGCCGTACGGAGAACGTCTGGAAGATAAGGAGGCTCTGCCCGCTATATATCGTACGCTTGGCGAGCGTTATATGGCGCTGGATAGCTGGTCAATGTATGTGATTTCCGCCTATGGACAGGCGGAACAGGATATTGGAAGAAAGGCTGATAAAAACCGTAAAATTTATAACGGCATGATGAAGACATATTTTTATCAGTTTATGGGTCCGAAACCGCCTAGCCGTAAAGGCAGATAGCATGGGGTGATTATGATGCAGCAGAATCAATTGATGAAAAGAACGGCAGTTTATACGGCTTTATTTGCGATCTGTGCGCTTGCGGTCATATTTTATTATTCTTCTCACAAAGTGGTTGTTGTGGAAAATGTGGCGCAGGATGAAGTAGTACAGAATGAAGATTTGCAGAATGAAGAACCGCAGAATACGCAGAATGAGGAAAGCGCTGCCCATCAGGATACGGCAGCAAATGTTCCGGCAGAAAACAGTCTCCTGTTTGAAGAAAAAGGGCAGGAAATGAGTTATTTCTGTATTCCTCTTCATAGCGATGTGAGAGCGGAAAACGTTACGATAGAAAATCATTATATGGACAAGGAACTCTGGGTCAGCATCAAACAGACGCAGCAGGATGACGCTTATACGGATTTTTATCGTACGCAGGGTGTTTACGGGAATCGTGCAGCTGTCATGGACGGTTATTTTGAGAGCGGAACAGATGCATTTCGTTTGAAATTCAGATTGACGGATGTATATGAATATCACAGTATTTTAGAGGACGGCAATCTGTATATTGAATTTATTGCGCCGAAAGAGGCATATGACAGGATTGTTGTGATAGACCCTGCTTATGGCGATGATGTAACCGGTGCCGTTTCCGGAGACTTGCAAAGCAAACAGGTAACATTAGAAATTGCGCGTGCTTTAAAGAAGAAATTAGACGAGACAGATATCAAAGTCTATTATACGAGAATGGATGACAGCAATCCGTCGGACGAAGACCGTATCGGATTGACGAATGCGGCTAAGGCGGATATGATGATTCGTATTGAAGTCAATGAGAATGAAGATACGAAAATATATGGAACGGAAGCAGTATATAACAGTAAATTCTTCATACCGGGATTTGGCAGCATAGAGCTGGCGGATTTATTAGAGCGGGAAGTTGTAACAGCCATCAGCGGAAAAGCCAACGGATTAGTTGATTCCACGGAAGAAGATGTCGTAATTAACCGGGCGGTCGTTCCCGCGGCGACGATACGGGTCGGTTATATCAGCAACGGACAGGAAGCCATTTTATTAAACAGAGACGATTATATACAAAAAATAGCAGATGGTATTTATCAGGCAATTATGGCAGCTTACGAATAGATACGAGGTAATAATATGCGGCAGACAATTATTTTTGCAACAGGAAATCAGGGGAAAATGCGTGAAATCCGCCAGATTTTAGAGGGCATGGATGTGGAAATCCTGTCTA
>CAZKOR010000146.1:8563-9769 GCA_964554405.1 uncultured Bacteroides sp.
AAAATGCGTGAAATCCGCCAGATTTTAGAGGGCATGGATGTGGAAATCCTGTCTATGAAAGAGGCGGGGATTGAAACAGATATTGTAGAAGACGGGGCAGACTTTACGGAAAATGCGGTAATAAAGGCAAAGGCAATAGCTGCTATGACAGACTGCATCGTACTTGCCGATGATTCCGGACTGGAAATTGATTATCTGAATAAAGAGCCGGGCATCTATTCCGCGCGCTATCTGGGAGAAGATACGTCTTATGATATTAAGAATGCGGACTTGCTGAGACGTATGGAAGGTGTGGAGGAAAAATTGCGTACCGCCCGATTTGTCTGTGCAATCGCTGCGATAATGCCGGATGGAGAAGTGTTGACTACGTTGGGAACTATAGAGGGACATATTGGTTATGAGCCGAAAGGAGAGAACGGCTTCGGGTATGACCCGATTTTCTACCTGCCGGAGTATGGCTGTACCTCGGCAGAGTTGACGGAAAAAGAAAAAAATGCAATCAGCCACAGAGGAAGAGCGTTACAGGCAATGCGAGCGGAACTGGAAAAAAGGATATAGTGGGAGCGTATATGAAAATACTGATTGTGAGTGATACACACCGCCATAATACCAATGTTTTAGATGTGGTGGAGAAAGTAAAGCCAATTGATTTACTGGTACATTGCGGCGATATAGAGGGCAGCGAGGATATTATTTCGCAGGCGGCAGGCTGTCCGGTGCAGATAGTGCAGGGGAATAATGATTTCTGGTCCGCTATGCCCAGAGAAAAGGAATTTATGATAGGGGAATATAAAGTATGGCTCACGCATGGGCATAATTATTATGTTTCCATGAATTATGAAACCATTAAGCAGGAAGCAAGAAGCAGAGACGTGGATATTGTGATGTGCGGACATACCCACAAACCTGTTGTGGATATTTCCCCTGATTTGACACTGATAAATCCCGGAAGTATGAGCTTTCCGAGACAGGAGGGAAGAAAACCTTCCTATATTATTATGGAGGTTGATAAAGCGGGAAAGGCACAGTATTCCATTCATTACATAGGCTAGAATAGGGTGAAAAATATATTTTTCATAATAAAAGAGGTTGACAGACAAAAAACCTTATTATATAATATGATTTGCGTTGTGATTTGAACAATGCTACCTGCCGGGGTGTGGCTCAGCTTGGCTAGAGCGCCTGGTTTGGGACCAGGAGGTCGCA
>CAZKOR010000147.1:0-9741 GCA_964554405.1 uncultured Bacteroides sp.
CCGGTAGTGAGAAAGTCCGCTGTCTGCTCTCCAAAATGATGATCAGCGGCGCCAACTGCCTGATTTTTGACGAGCCGACCAACCATCTGGACATGGAAGCGATTACCGCTCTCAACGAAGGCATGATGAAGTTCAAAGGTGTGGAACTGTTTTCCTGCCACGACCATCAGGTCGTACAGACAACCGCAAACCGTATTATGGAAATCCTGCCTGACGGCACGTTAATTGATAAAATCACTACTTATGACGAATATCTGGAAAGTGATGAAATGGCAAGAAAACGTACTGTTTACACAAGTACGGCAACAGATGAGGAAGATTGATGAAACAGGTTGATTTACATGTACATTCCAATAAATCAGACGGCACCTTCACTCCCACGCAGTTAGTAGACTATGCCCTGCAAAAAGAGCTTGCTGCTTTTGCCCTGACAGACCACGATACAACGGAGGGTCTGGATGAAGCGCTCTCCTATGCCGAAGATAAACCGATAGAAATCATTCCGGGCGTTGAGTTTTCCACGGAATATGAGAAAAAAGATGTACATGTAGTCGGTCTCTATATCCGTTATGACGCGCCTGCATTTTCTTCCAAACTGCAGTCCTTTGTGGATTCCCGCGTTCAGCGCAATATTAAAATGTGCCGTAATTTACAAAACGCAGGAATAGATATCACATTTGAGAAGTTAAGCGAAGAAAATCCGGGAGCAGTTATTACAAGAGCGCATTATGCCGCTTATTTGTTCAACCATGGTTATGTAGCAGACCGCGCCGAAGCTTTTGCAAAATATGTCGGTGACGACTGCCCCTATTACGTTCCAAGGGAAAAAGTAACGCCCTCACAGGCGGTTGATTTGATTTTACAGGCTGGCGGCGTACCGATTCTGGCGCATCCGCCACTCTATCATATGGAAAAAGAGCGCTTGGACAACCTTGTCGGGAAGCTGAAGGAAGACGGCCTTATGGGAATTGAAACGCTTTACAGTTCCTATAGCGCACAGGAAGAACGGGATATGTTCCGGCTTGCCAAAAAATATGACCTTCTGCCAAGCGGCGGCTCGGATTTCCACGGTGAAAATAAACCGGGTCTGGATTTGGGATGCGGGTATGGAAAATTGTTTGTGCCGGAAGAGATATTAAAGAATATAAAGAATGCGGCAGGTAAGGTGTAATCATGAAAATATTATTTACGGACTTAGATGGCACATTATTAAATAACGAAAGCATGGTATCCGCAGGAACAAAGGCATTTCTCGACGAATTTACCCGTGCGGGCAATAAACTGGTTCTCTCTTCCGGAAGACCGTTAGGAAGCGTTCTGGAAGTCAAAGAACAGGCAGGTCTTAACTATCCCGGTGTCCTGATTATTGCCAGTAACGGCACAATGATATATGATTGTGATAACAGGTGTTCTTTTTTAGAGAAAAGAATGCCTCTTTCTTATGTATCTTACTTGCAGGCACAGGCAAAAGCTCTTGATTTACATATCCAGACTTATACGGATGATGCCGTTGTATGCACCGCAGAAGATGAAGAAATAAAATTTTACCGCCAAAGAGTCCATCAACCGCTACTCCTTGCCGATGACTATGCTTCCTTTCTGACAAAAGGACCTCTTAAAATGCTTGCCATTGATTTGCACGACCATAGCAAACTGGATGCTTTCTGTGAAGCAATCGCCGATTGGGCAGCCGATAAAATACAATATATCTTTTCTAACGCCTACTATCTTGAACTATTTGACAAGGACGCCGGCAAAGGAAACGCAGTCCGGTATGTCTGCGATTATTTCCATGTCCCTCTATCAGATGCTTACGCTGCCGGAGATGCAGAAAATGATATCTCCATGATTGAAGCGGCAGGCTGCGGAATTGCTATGAAAAATGCAGATATGAAAGTAAAAAAAGCCGCCGATGTCATTACCGAATACGATAATGACAACGACGGGCTCGCAATTTTCATGCAGTCAGTCTGGAAGAACGCCGCATTTTAGGCGTTCTTCGGTGTGAAGCTTTAGAAGTTCTTGGCGAAACAGCCTTTGCTGTGAGTCATAGAACTTCTCTTCACACTATCCCTCTACAATCAGGTAGCGTCCGTCTCCAATCTCAAAGACTTCGTCCGCCTCTAATATCTCATCCTCGTCAGCGCCCTCCATGTCAATGCCCGCTTCATCAAAATAATCCCATACTTCCTGCACGGAATCCACTACGACCGCCATACATTCCTCTAAAAAGTCATCCGCTGCCTCCAGTGTTTCCACCACATTTTCAGGAAACAATTGTCCCTGCTTTTCCAAAAAACATTTCAATACCGCATCATCAAACATACTCTTTCCCTCCTGTTTATGATTTTTGTTTTGTTTGTTCCGCTGCCAGTTTCCTAATTATCTGATATACCCCTTTATCCTGATAAGAGGGGCATATATGCTTTGCCTGCGCTTTTGTGCTTTCTCTTGCGTTTTCTACCGCATAGCTTTCTTCCGCCGCCTGCAGCAGACCGATATCATTGTCATTATCCCCGAAGGCTGCTGTTTCCGCTTTTTCAACGCCCAGATACTCCTGTATGACTTTCAGGGCATTTCCTTTATCAACTGAGGCATCCATAAAATCTACCCATTCTTCTCCGGCCATACAAACCTTTAATTTTTCTTTCCATGCAGGAATAAGTGTATTTTCGCCCAGTTCCCTGATGCTTTCTTTCTGATAAATCGCTACTTTGATAATATCTGCTTCTTCCGCCAGAATATCATCCACAATATGAAATTTATTATGATATCCCTTCTCAAAAAAATCAAGGAATTCTCCATTCGTTGTCTCCAAAAGGCTTCCGTCCGTAGTCGAAACAAGGATTTCACACTGCTTATCGTATAAGCGCAGCTCCTTTATCAGTTTGACGGCATCCTCCCGCCGCATCTTCTTCACCAGAATATCTTCATGCCGGTAGCGCACATGCGCGCCGTTTTCCGCCAGATAAATTATTCTGTCCGATACTTCACGGAACATATTCTTAATACTGTAATACTGTCTTCCGCTTGCCACACAGAAATAATTTCCCATATCCGTCCAGATACGTATTGCCTCAAGCATTTCCGGATAAATTTCGGAAGTCGATTCTTTTACTAATGTTCCGTCAATATCTGTCGCAATCAGTTTTATCATCCGTTTATACCTGCTCTATCAAATTTCTCTTTTTCAGTTCCTGACACAGTCTTCCTACGGGCAGTCCCACTACATTCGCATAATCACCGCAGATTCCCTGAATATAGGCTGCAAAAAGCCCCTGAATTGCATAGGCGCCCGCCTTATCCATCGGCTCTCCGGAATCAATATAAGCCTCAATTTCCTCCTCTGTCATAGGAAATACGGTAACATCCGTACACTCATGAAAGGTATAAAACATTGCCGGCGTATCTTTATATTTCCATGCCAGCGTCACGCCGGTATAAACCTGATGGCTCTTTCCCTGCAACTCCCATAACATCTCGAAAGCTTCTTCTTTATCTTTCGGCTTTCCCATAATTTTATTCCAACAGGCAACAACAGTGTCTGCTCCGATTACTACAAAATCTTCTTTCATTGTCCCGGACAGTTGCCCGCATATATCGACTGCCTTTTGATAGGAAAGCTCTTCTACGATTTCTTCCGGTGCTTCTTTTGTCCTTTCCTCTTCTTTCAGACTCGGCATGGTCTTAAAAGAAAGACCAACCTGCCTTAACAGTTCCTTTCTCCGCGGGGATGCGGATGCCAGTATTATCTTCATCTTAATGCTCATTCCTTTCTCAGTCTGCATGGCGTGTTTCCGGAATAAAAACCCGCTTATCCACAACCTCTTCTTTCTTTTTCGCCGCCTTCTTTGCCTCTTCACAAAACTTCAGCTGGGAATTAAAGCTTTCCGCATCCTGTCTGTCAGCTTTCCGGTACGTTCCATCCGGAAGAAGAATATGTGCTTTTACATTATCTTTTAACTGGCATTCCAGAATATGCATAATTTTTTCCTGCAATGCCGGCTTCTCAATCGGAAACATAATCTCCACACGTCTATCCAGATTTCTTGGCATCCAGTCCGCACTGGCACAGTAATACTCAGCCCTGCCGTCATTTTCAAAATAGAAAATTCTGGCATGTTCCAGATAATTACCGACAATGGAGCGGACACTGATATTACCGCCAATGCCCGGCAGACCTGCTTTCAGACAGCAGATACCACGGATTATCAGCTCAATCTTTACCCCTGCAGCGCCAGCTTCATAGAGTGCCTCAATAATGCTTTTATCACACAAGGCATTCATTTTTGCAATAATATGCGCCGGTCTGCCCTTTAAAGCATTGTCTCTTTCTCTTTGAATAAGATATATCAATCTGTCCTTTAACCAAAGCGGCGCCAATGATAATTTATTCCAGGAACGCGGTTCCGAATAACCTGAGAGCATGTTAAAAACTGCGGTAGCATCCTCTCCAATCACTTCCGAACAAGTCAAAAGCCCTAAGTCCGTATAGAGTTTTGCCGTGGAATCATTGTAATTTCCGGTTCCCAAATGCACATAACGGCGTATACCGTCCGTCTCTCTACGGACAACAAGCGTTATTTTACTGTGAGTCTTTAACCCTAAAAGTCCGTAAATAACATGGCATCCGGCTTTTTCCAGTCTTCTTGCCCATACAATATTGTTCTCTTCGTCAAATCTTGCCTTTAATTCCACCAGCACGGAAACCTGCTTGCCATTATCCGCCGCCTGTTCCAATGCCGCTATAATCGGCGAATTACCGCTGACACGGTAAAGCGTCTGCTTGATGGCAAGAACATCCGGATCTTTTGCCGCCTGCCTGATAAAGCGGACAACCGGTTCAAATGTCTGATACGGATGAAACATCAAAATATCATCTTCCCGTATACGTTCAAAAATATCAGCATCTTCCGGCAGTTCAGTCACCGGCTGCGGTTTTGGATAATGCTGTTCTTTTAGGGCATCGAATCCGTCCAATCCGTACATTTTCATTAAAAATGTCATATCAAGCGGTCCGTTAATCGGATAAATGTCTTCTTTTCCGATATACAAATCGTCTTGAATGATTTTTAAAAGTCTCTCATCCATGCCCGCTTCCACTTCGAGACGAATTGCCTGCCCCCACTGCCTTTTTTTCAACTGCTTTTCAATTTCCTGCAGTAAATCCGCCGTTTCCTCTTCTTCGATAGACAAATCGGCATTACGCATAATTCTAAACGGGTATGCACATACAATATCATAATTTAAAAAGAGTTTATGAATATTCCTCTCAATTACTTCCTCTAAAAGTATTACAGTTTTTTCTTCAACTGACGGTAAGGAAACTATTCTGGGCAGAACGCTCGGCACCTGCACTGTTGCAAATTCCAGTTCTCCGTCACCGTTTTTCTTCTGCACAAGCGCTCCGATGTTCAGGGATTTATTACGGATTAGAGGGAAAGGTCTTGAAGAATCCACTGCCATCGGCGTTAAAACCGGATAGACGTTATCTTCAAAATACTGGTCTACATATGCCGCTTCCGACCTTGTCAGCTCCTCGTGACACCCTATCAGACGAAGTCCATTCTCCATAAGCTCAGTACGCAGCGCATGATATGTAGCATACTGTTCCTCAACCAGTTTATGCGTTGCCTGATTCAGCATGGCAAGCTGGCTTTCCGGCGTCAGTCCTGCAATATCCTTTTTCTGATAGCCTGCATTTACCATATCTTTTAAAGAGGCAACTCTTACCATAAAAAATTCATCCAGATTAGATGCCGAAATACTTAAAAATTTCAAACGCTCAAACAAAGGGATTTCTGCATCCTGCGCTTCGCTTAAAACTCTTTTATCAAAGAGCAGCCAGCTTAATTCTCTGTTCGTATAGTTTTCCGCCATAGAAAAATCCACTGTTTCCGCCATATCACATTCAATCCTTTCCGATTCCCCTAATCGTTATTTCCTCTCTTTTGCCGGATAACCGGTTTTACACTGTACACTTCCTCAAAAAATTCCGCTCTTTTATAAAACATTCCCTTTTCCAGAGTAATATCGACAGGCGTATCTATCGTAATAATCAACTCTTCATCCTGCAACGTCGTTTTCACGTTCTTAAATTTCTGCTTATGGCTTCTGTCAAGAGCGTTTGCTATTTTTAAAATGGCTGTCAGTTTTGCCATTTTCAGATATGCTTCTTTATCCAGAAGCACAGTCTGTCCTATTACTCCATAATAATCAAAATCCATATGATTATACTTAACAGTATTTGCTACTATTTCTCTTTCAATATGCGAAAGACCTATCATTTCGGTTGACATAATAATGTTATAAGAACATTCCCCCAAATTTGTCAGGCTGATATATTTGCCACAGTCATGTAAAATAGTCGCAAGCTGTAACAAAAGTCTTTCCCTTTTTCCAAGCCCATGTACTTTTTTCATGCTGTCAAATATTGTCAGCGCAATATGCTCCAATGTCTCGCTTCTGCGCTTACTGCCCATATACCGCTTACTGATATTCTGCGCACAGGCAATAATATCCTGCTCGAAATCATGGCTTGCTTTTATAATTTTATTTTTCTCTCCATATTCATATGCAATACCGTCACACAATGTTACGCCGGGTACCCAAATCATCTTTGCTCCCATGACTTTGACGGCACGATTCAGCAGCACACTGGAAATATATAATAGCGGAATATTGTCTTCCGGCATATCCAATATCTTTGCTGCTTCCATCACAGGTTTTGAGCGGATTTTCTCCATGAACGCATCCATCTCGGAAGCCTCGATACAGTCATCGGACACTCTTGCCAGCTTCCGTTCTACAACCGCCGAAATATAATCATCCACGACTATCACATTCTCAATTTTCCTGTCTTTTAAATACAATTTCTTAAAGACGGCGAACTGGGAACTGATAAATTCATCAATAATAGTCTCATACTGGTTCGGTTTTAAATTCAAATGACTCATATAGTCCTGTAAACGCAAAATACCAAGCCGCAGATTCTGTGTTGTTACCAGAGAATCCTCCACAAAGAGAGAAATCTGAATACTGCCGCCGCCGACATCCAGAATCGCCGTTTCCTTTTCAATTACTTTGTTAAAGACCTTTCCTTTGGACGCGATGGATTTATAATCCAGAAATCTCTGTTCGGAATTACTTAATACATCTATCTTAATTCCGGTTCTTTGCTCAATCTGATCCAATAGGATAATCGTATTTTCCGTTTCGCGGAAAGCGCTGGTTCCGTATGCCTTATAATCATCCGCATGATAGCTTTCCATAATTTTCCTGTACTCACGCAGTACGCGGCATAATTCATTTACTTTGGCATAACTGACTTTCCCCGTGGAAAAAGTATCCGTCCCCAAATCAATGCGGTGTCTGACACAATCTATCTCCCGCAGACCGTTTTTCCGGGAAATTTCAAATATTTTCATCGACAGTTCATATGACCCTACATCAATGGCCGCAAATGTCTTCATAACGATTCCTTTCCTAATAAATAATCAATAAACTGCTGTGCCGTTCTTCCGGAGAGTCCGCCATGCGAAAGTTCCCACTTATTTGCCTCAAGCAGAAGTTCCTCTTCTTCCATTGACACATCATGGCGTTTTGCCAACGCTATGACAATCTGCTGGAACTGCTTTTTATCCGGTGCACTAAAGAAAATACTAACGCCGAACCGGCCTGCAAGCGATAATTTTTCCTGCACGGTATCGCCGGCATGCAAATCATCCCGTCTGTCCTCCTTGTCACTGAACTTCTCCCTTATCAGATGTCTCCGGTTGGACGTTGCATAAATCAATATATTCTCCGGCTTTTTCTCCAGACCGCCTTCTATTACCGCCTTTAAATATTTATACTCCGTCTCGAAATCCTCAAAGCTCAAATCGTCCATATAAAGAATAAACTTATAATTCCGGTTTTTAATCTGGGAAATGACATCATTCAAGTCCTGAAACTGGTGTTTGTATATTTCAATAATACGCAGTCCCTTATCATAATATTGATTTGCAATCGCTTTTATACTGGAAGATTTTCCGGTCCCTGCATCTCCGAACAGCAGGCAGTTATTTGCTCTTCTTCCCATCACGAATGCTTCCGTATTCTCAATCAGCTTTTTCTTCGGAATCTCATACCCTACCAAATCGTCAAGGTTGACATGCGCAATATTTAAAATCGGCTCAATACTCACGCCCTCATCTCCGTGTCTGACACGGAATGCCTTATGCAGTCCGAACTTCCCGACACCATAGTCCCTATAAAACTCCGTCAAAGTTTCTTTCATTGCCTCCGGCGTATCGTCCGTATTGAACCGCTCGGCAAGATGACAGATTCTGTCACGAATACGCGTATTATAAACTTTACTCTGCTTAGAAGAGCTTTCATAGGAAAGCAGCATGGCAAATTCCGGCACTTGCAGTTCTTTTATCATATCCGTAAAATCATAATCATACAGTTCCTTAAAAATCCCGATATCATGCAGCACCATCTGATTAATTGTACCCTCGATACCACCTTTTACTTCACATGCCATACTGTAGCTGTTTTCATGATTAACAAGCAGATTTGTTAAAAATGTATGCCAGAGATTCCCATAAAATCCATGTGCGGCAGAAAATTCCAGCAGTTTATTCATGCAGTCATAAAAAATCTCTCTGTTGCTTTTCTCCCCGTCCCGGTAATACTCCATCAGATAAACCATATCCTGCAATAAATCTTCATCCTCAAAATTCTTATAAATGATCAACTCTTCTATTCTCATGCCTAATCCCCTCATCAGTATTATTAGTAATTTCCAAGGATTTTCATATTCCTTGCCTCTTCCCGCAGCCCTCGCAGTGCATTCTTTACCGCACTGTCCGCAAGATTCCCTTCAAAGTCAATAAAGAAACGGTATTCCCAGTTTCTGTCCTCCAAAGGACGACTCTCAATTTTTGTCATATTCAGATTATTATAGATAAAATGTGAAAGCATATGATATAAAGAACCGCTCTCATGCGGTACTTCAAAGCAAATGCTGACCTTGTCCGCATTCTTTAAAAATATTTTCTGATTCGTTACAATAATGAACCTGGTGGAATTGGTATGAGAATGATTAACACCGCGCTCCAAAATATCCAGTCCGTAAATTTTCGCAGCCTGCTCACTTGCAATAGCCGCCTGACTTCTATCACCGTCTTCTTTTACTTTTTTTGCCGCAAAGGCGTTGTTCTGCATACTGACCTGTCTCCAGGATGCATGGTCATTTAAATAACGGGCGCTTTGCATCAACGACTGGGGATGGGAATAAACGGTTTGAATCTCTTCTTTTTTTACCCCGGGCAGAGCCATCAGGCAATGCTCAATCCGGATAATCTGCTCTCCGACGATATAATTTTCAAATTCCACCAGCAAATCATAGATTTCATTCACAATGCCGGCTGTGGAATTTTCAATCGGAAGCACGGCAAAATCTGCACTTCCCTCTTCAATGGCGCACATGGCATCCCGAAAGGAATCAACATGAAAACAGTTGACATCTTCCCCAAAAAATGTCTGCATTGCCATCTGCGAATAGGCGCCTTCTGCTCCCTGAAAAACGACTCTTGCCTTTTGTACATCCAATGCGTCTACACTGATAAACGGCAGTCTGCCCAAACTGCCTTTCTCTGAAAGCTTTTTATATTGCAGTTTCCTGCTCATCGACATAATCTGTTCAAACAGTTCCTGAATGCCGTATCTGTTAAAATCATTATGCGTCAGGGATTT
>CAZKOR010000148.1:0-9674 GCA_964554405.1 uncultured Bacteroides sp.
TCAAAAGGACATCATCCTCGCATCTCATCCGATACCAGGGATACCGGTTCATATCCCCGTATAAAAGAGCTGCGTTTGCATTGGTATTTCCTTCTTTCAAGGTTACCCTGTGTATTACCTGACTGCACACCAATCTGCCCAGCACAGCAATATCGTCGGGCAGGGAGCAAAAGTAATCTTTATAGCATCCTGCATAAGTAAATGTTCCTGTCTTTCTGTAGTGTTCCAAAATATAAGCTTCCATAAGTGTACCCTCCTGATTATTTATCATATCGATTCCATTATATGATTTTCAGGTACACTTTTCCCGATAATAAATGCTGTATTTTGTCCGTTTTGCAACAAAAAAGTACCATACCTTCGTAAAGGTTATGGCACTTTTTTATGTATCTCTTTTTACTTTTCACCCTGCTATACATTTTGCAGCTTCTTTGCGCCGTCGTTCAGATTGCCGACAATCCCGCGCATGGATTCCACCATGTGGATGTTTTCATCGCATGCCTGAAAGGTCTCATTGGCGTGAGCGGAAATCTCTTCCGTGATGGCTGAAATGGTTTGGATATTTTCAACAATATCCCCGTTTGCATGTTCTAATTCTGTAACGATTTGCAGCAGTTCTTTCGTGCGGCGGCTGATATCCTCCGTCCCACTTGTGATTTCCGTAAATGTATCTTTTACCACACTGGTGCTCTCGGCGTTTGCGTCATTACTCTTTGTAACTACATTCACCGCCTCGGCCACTTCTGCCAATCCCTTATTGATATTATCAATTAATCCTGTAATATTGGAAGTTGCCGTCTGTGTCTGACTTGCCAGCTCGGAAATCTGGCTTGCAACCACAGCAAAGCCCCTGCCGGCTTCCCCGGCACGAGCCGCCTCAATGGAAGCGTTTAGTGCCAGCATAACGGTACTGTCCGTGATGTTGCTGATTGTCTCGGTAATTGTGTTCATCTGACCGGTGTATGTACTTAGTTCCTGCATTTTCTCCAATACTTCCTCATTGGCTGACTTAGATCTCTCAACCTGACTTTCCAAAGCACCCATCTGCTCCCTGCCTGTTGTAACCTTGTTCACGGTATCATAAACATTCTGCTCAATCTGAGCCGTAGTATCTTTCACATTGCCAATATGTGCCTGTATCTGTTCCGTACGCTGTATCTGTACCTGCACAGATTCTGCCGTCTCCGTACTGCCGGAGGAAACCTCTTTCATAGCGTCATGCACTTTTGCCACGGAATCCCCCAAGTCAGTCATCTGCCGTGTTACTTCCGTGATATCCGTTATCATATCCTGAGATGTCGTCAGAATATTATTCATCAACCTGCCTGTTTCGTCCGTCTGATCCTGAATCTGTTTTAATTTCATATTATTTACTTTTGTCACGGCACGAGTCGTGAAAATCATAAATACTGCCGTAAGAATGGTTGCAGCTACCCGGATTTCCACATCAGGAATCTCAGTTTTCGTATACCCGACTGTCATTGCATAATAAACAATATATGCCACATTTCCACAGGAAGCAAACGCACCGATGAGCAGATTAAACCGTGGATCCATATACAGGACAATAACGATAAACATGGGAAATGCGTATGTAAAAGGCAGCAGGCTTGTCGTTGTAAATATGACAAATAAATACAAAATGCCATAGGTTATGCCCATGAGATGCTTAATGACGCCGCTCTCCGGGTTTTTGGCATAAATCACCCATTCCGCCACCACAGGAGCAACTGTCAGCACCGCAAAAACTGCAAAATAGCCGATTGTTCTGGAGCCTTTCACTACCTCCAGCAAATATGCGGCAAAAAGTATGGCGTCAATGATTGTATGACCCTTAATCGCCGTATTATTTACAAATTTTTTCTCTGAGAAATTCATATGTGCCTCCTTATACTTATGTCTGATGTTACAATATCAAATTTTTTGTTTTTTCCATTATATATTATCAAAAAAAAATAGTTTTAAAAATAGTTTCGGCACAGTTCACCACTTTTGGGGTATAATTTGCAGTTTTTTGTGATTTAGGCCGTGGAGCTAAAAAACTGCCTTTTTTACTCATTCATTTTCAGTCTCCGAAAAGTACAATGTTGCCATCAAACATAAACTCACAAATTAGGTAAGAATGGAGGATAAATATGTCAACATTATTAGAAGCAAAAGAAGTAACAAAAATTTATGCCAAGGCACAGCACCCAAGTCTCAATAAAGTATCATTCAGTGTGGCAAAAAGCGAATTTATTGCCATTATGGGGGCTTCAGGCTCCGGTAAGACTACACTGCTTAATGTTCTTTCCACGATTGATACGCCTACAAGCGGCAGTATCACGATAAACGGCATCAATCTTCAAAATCTGACCGATACTAGTGCGGCGGATTTCCGCAGGGATAATCTGGGATTTATTTTTCAGGAATATCTTTTACTTGACAGTCTTACTGTTTTTGAAAATATTGCTGTTCCCCTTACTTTGCAGAAACTTCCGCCGAAAAAAATTGAGAACATGGTGCAGAGTCTGGCAGACACATTTGGCATCGCTAAGCAGCTTCATAAATACCCATGCGAGCTTTCAGGCGGACAAAGACAGCGTGCGTCAGCTTTAAGGGCTATTGTAAAAAGACCGAGTATTTTATTTGCCGATGAGCCGACAGGGGCATTGGACTCCAACTCTGCAACAGATTTATTAAACACTCTGAAAGAATCAAATGAAGAACTCCATACCACGATACTAATGGTTACGCATGACGCTTATGCCGCCAGTTTTGCGAATCGTATTTTAATATTTAAAGACGGCCGCATCGAGCGGGAGTTATTCAGGCAAAGCGATGACAGACGTACATTTTATGAGTCCATTACGCGTGAAGTAGCAAAATTAGACACGGAAAGATAGGGGGGGATTACTATGCAGAATTTATCTATGGCGCTTAAAAATCTGAAAAATAATTTTTCGTTTTATGCCCTTTACTTATTGTCAATATCCTTTGTCATAACAATTTTTTTCGCATTTACTTCTTTTTCCATGAACAAGGTCATGCTTGAAAAAATATCCAACGACGGCAGAGTTGAACGCATGTGCAGTTTGATTTCCGTATTCCTTATGGCGTTCGTTATTTTTTATATGTCATATTCCAACCGTTTCTTCTTACGCCGCCGCACAAAAGAATTGGGCATTTATGCATTATTAGGATACCGGAAATCCACAATACTGTCCTTACTGACAGTAGAAAATCTGCTCTCCTGTTTCAGCGCTTTTATCCTCGGAATCTTTTTAGGGGCTCTGTTCCACAAAGGCATCGTGTTTGGCGTTACGAAATTATTGGATTTGACAATCAACAATTCGGAAATACCGTTTTTTAATTTCCATGCCATTATAAAGACAGCAGGCTTTGTGTTTGCCGTTATCATCGTATTAGCCCTCTCCAACAGCAGATTTCTTTTCAGGGCGTCTCTCATGGATTTAGTCCGCTTTGAAAGAAGCGCGGAAAAGCAGACACAATTTCATGCCATCCCATCCATCTTTGGATTTTGGGCTATTATAACAGGATACTGCCTTGCGCTCGATATCTTAAGAGGCCGAAAATCATTCTGGATTACAATCGGTTTTTCTCCTATGGGAATGCTGACGTTCATACTTGTACTCTCCGGAACAGTGCTTTTTATTGCATCTTTTCTTCCCTTTGCAGTACAGACAGGCAAAAGAAACAAGCGGAAATTTTATACGGAAACAAGAATCATCACTTCGCCTAATTTTGTATACCGTATGCGCTCAAATTCCAAAACCCTGATTATGCTTACATTGCTGTCAGCCGCAACCCTGACTGTTTCAAGCGTCATGGCTCTGTCTCTGTATTATCCGATAGCTGCGGTATCCCGTATCGCACCATCGGAAATCGAATGCAGGATTGAAAAGGAAAGCGATATATCCTCAATCATGCAGATTGTACATGAATATTCAGCCGAAGATGATATCACATTCCTGCAGACCGATATCTATAAGGTCACTTCAACGGCTGAGAAACTCCCTATGGAGTATAGCGTCGGAACTTCCAAAGGTGATTCCGACAATGAAAAAATCTTGCGGACTGCGGGATTTGAATGTATCTCCTATTCAAACTATACTGCCCTTTTAAAAGTTCAAGGACGGCAAAAAGTTTTAAAGCAGCTTAACACATTAAACATCAATGAATGTATTTTTGTTAGATATCAGCCTGCTTCCGGCAATGATGAAACGGGCAGCATTTATCCACTGCTCATAAACGATACGGAAATACCGGTTACCGTCATTACAACCACACTGGATAACCCCATTGCATTCGCAAACAGTGTCGGTACTTTAATTGTAAGCGACGATTTATACCAAATGATATCAGGAAGCGCCGTCCCGGAAGCAAAAATTCTGAGTATCAACGGGAAGTCCATTGCGGATAATGAAGAACTGTTCCAAGCGCTCTCTGAATATTTGAGTGGAAGCCCTTATCTACAGGGAAACTCCCACAGGATACATGAGATAATGTCCCTGAGCAGTTCCACATTCCTGTTAATAGGCTTTCTTGTCGTACTGTTCTTTATCGCAACCGGAAGCATCCTTTATTTTAACAACATCTCAGCCATAGCTGACTCAAAATTGGATTATGATATTCTTATAAAAATGGGATATACGGATAAAAAAATTAAAAGAATCATAAAAAAACAGACAATAACGTTTTTCAGCATTCCGTTTCTATTCGGACTGGCAGACTGCATCTTTGCCACACTGGTATACAAAACGGCACTTATGCAGAACCTCCTGAAAAACAGCATTCTCCTATATATGCCTGTGATGGCGGGTATTATGCTGACGCTGATCATTTACTTAATCTATTATTGCATGACTGTCCGTACCTGCTGTAAAATGGTTCTGAAAAAACAGCGCTCATAAGGAGACAAAATATGAAACCTGTCATATGGAAACTTCTGCTTTTTACAAATTCCATTCTGCTCATTATGTACATGGGACTGACAATAAATTTACCGCTCAGTATCATAGAAACCGTACCTATGTTTCTGTCATCTTTGATACTGATAGACGCGACTTTCGTAAGCGCCTGCAATATCAGGGAAAATAAAGTCATTTCCCTGTTTTGCAGTCTGCTCGCATTAGACAGCTGGTACATGCTTCTTGCAGTTTCAGACAATGCCGTAACAAACATGGCTTTTAGGGCGTTAAGCCCGGTTATATGGTATGTTTCCATAAATTTCATGCTCATGTTTTTATTTCAGGGCAGTGAATATAAATTCAGAAAAGCAGTAAACATCTGCCTGACCGGAACCTGTCTTTGTTCCCTTATCGGCATTTTAGTATCAAACGAGATATCTGCCCTTTTTTACGGCATACAGTTTTTGGCAAGCTGGCTTTGTTTCATTTTTATAGTTGTCTTTCATAGAAAAAGAACTGTCTTTGTTTTGAAAGCGGAATGGAAATGTTTCCTTTTCTCTCTTGTAATGGTAATCGTTTTATTCCTTGCATATTATTTTTCTACTATGAGAATCAGCAGGTCTCTTTCCAATTTCGGAATATATCTTCCTGTCCTGCTGTTCTCCATGAGTATCCACGGCATTATACAAAAAGAGCATAACAGCTTCCCACTCTCAACCGTATTTAACAGGCGTCAGTATACATTAATCCTGCTTGCCGGGACAGCTGCCTGCGGTCTGCCCGCGTTAGCTTCAGGGATTGGATTTCCGCTTTTTTTCCTTATGCTGGATACCATGTTTGTCTTTATATATGTCTGCAATATTGTATTGGAATTCAATTTAAAGCACGGGAAAAATAAGATAATCAGGGAAAGCAAATACCATGCCGCATTAACGCAGTTACAGCGGGAAGAACAGCTGAACCTTGAATTTGCGAATTTCCTTCATGATGACATCCTCCAGGATTTGCTTTCCATAAAGAATATGATGAATAAGGCAGACCGGGCTGATATCCGAAAAATCATTACGGAAACTCTTGATAACATGAACACGTATATACGTGAGCGTATGCAGGATTACCGCCCTGCGATGCTCCCAAAACTTACTGTTAAAGAGAATTATCAAAATCTGCTTGCCTATATTTCACAGTCCTTTCCACACCGCAATATCTATATTGCTTTTGAATGCGCGGATTCTCTGTTTTTAGCCCGGCCGTATGATATCTTCGTATACCGCCTGCTAAAAGAACTTGTCATGAATGTTTACAAGCACTCTACGGGAGAAAAAGCATGGATAACACTTATGCAGGATAACGAAATTATCAGGCTGTGTGTAAAAGACAACGGCACTGCCGATGCAGGTACTCTCCTATCCGCCAATTTATCAGAGCACAGAGGACTTGCGCTGATTAACGAGCGTGTTAATAACATGGAAGGCTCTGTTAAAATAACCGATAACATTCCGCACGGAGTCTGTATACAGATTACTTTGCCAATGAAAGGAGATGTTTCTTATCAATATTTTATTAGTAGATGACCACGCCCTATTTTCAAAAAGTTTAGAGATAGCCCTGTCAGATTATCCGGAAATTACATCATTTGAAAGTATCAGTGATATTTCCCTGTTGGATAACTTCATTGAAGCGGGCAAACCGGACATCCTGCTTATGGATATAAACTTAAAAAATATAACATCCGAAGACGGCTTAGAATTAACAAAACAGCTTTTATCTCGTTATCCGGAGCAAAAAATAGTCATCCTGTCCGGATACGACCTGCCGGTATACCGCAGCGAAGCAGAAAAAATCGGAGCAAAAGGCTTCATTAATAAAAATACCGAGCCCGAAAAACTGGTATCTTTCCTCTCCCAAATATTACAAGGCGCAACTATTTTTAACAGGGATATTCCGTTCTTAGAGAAATTAACCGACTGTGAAAAACAAATCCTGCGTCTTATAGCTGATGGCATGAAGCGTAAGGAAATAGCAAGTACGCTCTATATCAGCGAGCGTACTTTATCCAATCATTTACAGCATATATTTGAAAAGCTTGGCGTTACTTCATCTGTTGAAGCTGTAACGAAAGCTATCCAAATGGGGTATATTCCGCCTATCTGTTAAAGTGGGCTTCACCTCATTTCTTTCCTGCCAAACTTTCTGACGGCAAGCAAAAGAGCTAACATAAAAACTGCTATTGCACATGGCAGAAACGGAAACACCGAAAACGCTGTGCCGGTACCCTCCGATGTGAAATCATGCAGCGAACAGGATACCAGATAACCGCTGTAACAGTATGGGTATGCAATCCAAATCGGCGTATTGGCTATCAACACTCCGGGAATCACAAAAAGCAGGTTAAGACCTACGGAAAGCAGCGTTTTTTCAAACAATACTGTAATTGCCCACATTGCCGCCACGCAGGGCAGCATCGTGAGAAATAATCCCATACACCACTTCATAAGAAAAATAAGCGGTAAAGTTTCCGTAATTCCGGTCATATGTGCGGCAATGATACCGGCAATTACAAACACAATGAAAAATACTGCCATTTCTAAAATCAAGTAAAATAGTAAGATAAAAAATTTTGCTAAAGATAAGCCGTAACGGCTGACCGGCAAAGCCAGCATTTTCAAAATGCCATTATTCTGAGTTTCACATCCCGCAATCATTACACATACAACAATCATAGAAAACGGCAGCAAATAATAGGCATAGACTAATGCACTCTGGATAAACATCGCCGCCCATGCATTTGTATATTCAGGCGTAAAATAGACGCTCAAATTAGCGATGCCTGATGTTACCACTAAAAGCGGCGCGATAAAAATAAGCGGAATGATTTTCGAACGCTTCACTTTCATAAATTCAATTTTTAATAACTCTAAAAAACTCATGTAAATCCCTCCTAAACAAAATTTTATTCATAACGCAGATGCTTCACCATCCACAGACCTATGATAAGAAACAGGAATGTTTCCGCCAAAGATATCAAAACAACCCTACTATCAGGCTGTGCGCTCATTGCAACAGCAGGTTTTAACATTACAATAAACGGATGAATCAACAACAAGTCCATATCGGAATTTGCCAGCGCCATTCCGCTTAAAAATCCCGCAACTCCAATTCCAAGCGGCATCCACATATTTTCAAACCGCGAAGAAACCAAAAGCATAAAAGATAACGTCGGCATAGAAGTAAGAAAGGAATATGCGGTAAACCGAAACAAAGTTCCCAACTCAAAAGTTCCTTGCGGCAAGTCACTGATACCGATTTTTAGCAAAGCCAGATTCTGCAGCACAATCGCCGTCAAAAGCAATCCTGTTAAAATCAAAAATTTACACAGATACATCCCGGGCACACTGATTGGCAGCATATACATCTTTTTAATCGCAGTTCCCTTAAATTCCATGTTGTAAACCATACAGGCTGCAACCACAATACCAAACATATTCAAAACCATAATCATTCCGTAAAGCTGTGTCAAAAGGACATCCATCGGCGCCAGCGAAAGGTTTAGCAATGTATCCTTACGCACTATAAAATTGGCAAAGGCATAAGCCGCCCCCAGAACACCGACTGATAACAACAGCGGAATAACACCGCTCCTTTTTTCTTTCCGAAGTTCAATGATAAGTATATTCATAGCCCTGCCCTCCGCTTTCCGGCAGGCAACGCCCCCATTTTCTTGTTATCATTGTCAATCATGGAAAGAAACATGTCTTCAAGATTGGATGAGAAACCTGCCTGCTCTGCATTTTGCCGAAGTTCGTCCAGACTTCCCTCAAACAGCATCCGCCCATGATTAAGAATACCGATATCATCTGCTATCAGCTCTATTTCCGACAGCATATGAGAAGAAATCAAAACAGTACAATCATAAAGATTCGGCAATGACTTTATCAGATTACGGATTTCATGAATACCGGAAGGGTCAAGACCATTGGTAGGTTCATCCAGAATCAAAATGGGCGGACGTCCGAGCAATGCTCCGGCAAGCCCAAGCCGCTGTTTCATCCCCAGTGAATATTTTTTTGCAAGCCTATCGCCAAACTCTGTCAGACGAACTAAGTCAAGTGCATCGTCCACCGCACTCTCCGGCAAGCCCAAAATTCTTCGGATAATATCAAGATTTTCCCGACCTGTCAAATTTGCATAAAAAGACGGGGATTCAATAAAAGAACCTACTTTCTTCAAAATACTAATCCTCTCATCCGGGAAATGCTCTCCGTCAATCATAAAGCTTCCCGAGGTAGGCGATGTCAGTCCCAACAACATTTTCATCGTAGTGGATTTGCCCGCGCCGTTCGGACCAAGAAAGCCGTAGATACTGCCTTTCCTAATGTGCATGGAAACCTTGTTGACGGAAATAAAATTTTTGTATTTCTTTGTCAACTGGTCTGTTGTAATAATGTAGTTCATAACAATTCTCCTTTTTAAGTTTATTTAGGTGATTGCGCAACTAAATTTAAAATCCATGAGTCTGTACAAAATGAACAAAACGGGGTTCCGAATGCGTGGCAATTCACCCCTTATTTGTTCATTTTGTACAGGCTCTGGGTTTTAGAAATAGAGTTGCACAATTACCTATTTAGGTTTATTAGGCGGTTGCGGAACTTTTTATTTCACGGCTCGAATTGTACAAGATTGACAAAACGCAAGCAGGTGCTATGACGCCGTCGGCGTTTAGCTGCCGTATTATGGCAGCTTATGCGCCGCTACGAGCGACAA
>CAZKOR010000149.1:0-9614 GCA_964554405.1 uncultured Bacteroides sp.
TCGCGCAGTTTCCGGAGCAAAGCAAGATAATCCGAATGGTCGGCGTTCAAATTGGGGCATGGATTCGGAAAAAGGCACTGTTTATCTTTGCAGACACCGTGTGTCATCTGTTTTTCACAGGATGGGTGCCTGAAATTTGCCGTAGGACCACCAATGTCATGAATATATCCTTTAAAATCCGGCTCTTTACTCAAAAGGCGGGCTTCTTTTATAATAGAATCATGGCTCCTTACCTGCACTGTCCGTCCCTGATGAAAAGTCAGGGCACAGAAATTACAGCCGCCAAAACAGCCTCTGTTGTTTACAAGTGAGAATTTGATTTCGGCAATTGCCGGAACACCGCCTTTTTCTTCATAAGAGGGATGATAAGTCCGCATATACGGCAGTTCATAAATATCGTCCATTTCCTGTGTGGTTAACGGCTTTTGCGGCGGGTTCTGTACAACATAGGTCTGATTAGGATATTGCTCAAGCAATGTTTTTCCGGTAAAAGCGTCTGTATTTTGATATTGAATGGCAAAACTTTCAGCATACTTTGCCGGCTTCTCTTTCATTTCTTCATAAGACGGTAATGTAACAGCATTATAAATACCGGAAATATCTTTCGTTTTATAGACTGTTCCGGGTATAAAAGTAATGTCTCTCACAGAAATACCGCTGTTTAGCGCATCAGCGATTTCCACGATAGATTTTTCACCCATGCCATAGGAAATCAAATCCGCCTGAGCATCTAGCAGGATGGAACGCTTTAATTTATCCGACCAATAATCATAATGCGCCATCCTCCTGAGACTTGCTTCGATTCCGCCCAGAATAACCGGCACGTCTCTGTATGTCCGGCGGATGAGATTGCCATAAACAACCGCCGCGTAATCAGGGCGTTTGTACGGCTCTCCTCCCGGTGTATAGGCATCGCTTGGTCTGTGCTTTTTAGAAACAAAATAGTGGTTTACCATAGAATCCATATTCCCGGCGGAGACAAGAAAAGCAAGTCTCGGTCTGCCCAGTATGGAAATGCTGGCATCGTCTTTCCAGTCCGGCTGTGAAATGATACCGACACGATAACCGTGCGACTCTAAAACTCTGCTGATAATGGCGTGTCCAAAAGAAGGATGATCCACATAGGCGTCTCCTATAACGTACACAAAATCAAGTTCCTCTATGTTTTCCCGCTGCATATCCGCCGCAGAAATCGGTAAAAAACCCATATTTATATTAACTCCTTGAAATTATAGATATAATAATCGGCAAGTTTCTTCTTTTCTTCATCCTGCGCGGCAGAATGTTTGTCATAAACAGCGCATACTTTCATACCGGCAGCCTGCCCTGCCATAATGCCGTGAAGAATATCTTCAAATACAAGACAGCGCTTTGGCGCGACATCAAGCGCTTCGGCGGCAGCCAGATAAATATCCGGCGCCGGTTTTCCCTTTTCCACATCACAGCCGGTCATAATCGCGCCGAAATGTGCATGCAGCTTATGTACGGCGATGACATTTTCCACAAGTTCTCTGGAATTACTCGTAGCAATGCCAAGTTTCATTCCTTTTTCGGTACAAAGTTCCAGAAATTCGCGTACGCCCTCTTTAAGCGGCACTTCATAGGTATATTTATCCCATGCCATTTTATTCCAGTCCGCTTTGATTTCCTCTAACGAATCCGGAATCCGGAATGTTTCTTTGAAAAAGACGGCAGTTTCACTAAAACTTCGTCCGCCGATACGGGATTGTAAATCCGCCGGAGCCTCAATGCCGAATTTTCCAAGGTATTCTATATCAATGGCATGCCACAGCCACATGGAATCCACTAAAGAACCGTCCAAATCAAAAATAACGGCGTCAAATTCATCTAACGAAAACGTATTTTTTGTTTGCAACAATGTTATTTCCTCTTTCGTAAGCTTACGGTACATTCCCGGCTCTAACTGTTCATCCAAAGAAAGTTTTCCCATACGCAGTCTTTTTAAGTGTGTTACTTCATTACCGACTGCATGCAGCATTCTTTTCACCTGATGGAATTTTCCCTCTGTAATCGTCAGATTAATCTTTTGCGGTTCGATGACAGATACTTTTGCCGGACGCGTTATTTTCTTTTCTCCGATATCGACACCCTGCTCTAACGAAACGATTTGTTCTTTTGTTATCGGTTTTTCGAGCATACATTCATAAACTTTTTCTACATGCCTGCCGGGGGAAAGAAGCTCATGGGAAAGAGCGCCGTCATCTGTTAAAAGTAAAAGCCCTTCCGTATCTTTATCCAGACGCCCTACCGGAAACAGACCTTTCCTGATGTTTTCCGGCAGTAAGGATAATACCGTTTTTTCTCTTTTATCTTCCGTGGCGGAAACAACGCCCGGCGGCTTATTTAACATATAATAGACATATTTTTCATAAACGCAGGGTTTCCCCCGGTAAAAGACTGCATTTTTTGTCTCATCAACCTGATAGTCGCTTTGACGGATAATGACGCCGTCCACTGTGACTAAACCGTTTTTAATATCTTTTTTTAACTGGCTTCTTGTGCCGCATTTCATATCGCTTAAATATTTATCCAAACGCATATCAGCTCATCCTCTGCACATATAATAAATGGAAATACGAAAAAACGGTGATTCTTTGATACAGACGCTTTTTACTCTGCTTGCCCTATATCTTACCTATCTGCTTCTGCGCTTCCCTGCGCAGGCGCTTCACTATGCCTCAACCGGACTGCTTTTGTGGTTTCAGAAAATGATACCTACCCTGCTTCCCTTTATGATTCTGTCCGGTATTATGATTCGGATGAATCTGACGGAACGCTTTGTCCGCTTTTTTCATCCCCTTTTCCACAAGATATGGGGAACGTCTCCAAACGGCTCATATGTGATACTGACAGGAATGCTTTGCGGCTTTCCCATGGGAGCAAGAGTCATCGGGCAGCTATGTCAGGCAGGAAAACTATCGGAAAAAGAAGGAGCTTTTCTGCTCTCTTTCTGCAACAATATCGGACCGGTTTATTTCTTAAGTTTTGTGATGAGTACGCTTTCTCTTTCCGGAAATTATCTGCCGTTTCTTATAATGTACGGTGTGCCGCTGTGTTACGGCGCTGTTCTGTACCGGATTAGTTTTTTTGGGAGACATACCACGTCCTCATCTCCGACTGTTCTCCGGGCGGCTTCGTATTCTGATGCACCAGTGCGAGTCTCATTTTTAGAGGCGGTAGACGACAGTATTGTTTCAGGTCTTACCGGCATCGGAAAACTGGGCGGTTATATGGTATTTTTTAACCTGCTCAATATTATGTTTCTTCCTTTTTCGGCGCTGCCCGAGCGCTTTTTGGCTTTTTGTAACTGCATTCTCGAAATTACGAGCGGTATCAGCTTCGCCGGAGCCCGGGAAACGTTTATGATTTTAATCCTGCTTCCTTTTGGCGGATTTTCCTGTATTGCACAGACTTACAGTATGATAAAAGAAACAGGTCTTTCTATTTCCCATTATTTTCTGCATAAATGCGCCCAGACAGTAATTACTGCTCTTATTTACGTCTTCTGCGTCTCTTCTTATAATTTCTTAAAATGATTATGATAGATAATGCCATGGCAAACACAAGCGCTGCACAAATAAGGCATACTTTTAAGAAATATCCCACAGTAACCGGCTTTTGCGTATCTTCCGTATCCGGAGAGGGAATCTGTATTTCATTGATGTTTTCCGCAACAGTCTCCGTGGCGGAATCCGTTATGGATTCCGTTTTTGCATCTGCAGCGGTTTGCGTATCCGACGGATTCTCCGTTGGCGCTTCTGTCTGTGACAGCTCTGCCGTATCGGTTTTGTTTTCTGCTTCCGCCGTCTCTGTCTCCTCCGTTTCCTGTCCATAGCTCATAGACGGCAGATTTAAGGCATTACTTGTGGTATATAAATCATATCCGTTATAGGCGTTTACGATTATCTGCGGCACCGTACCGGATGGTATTGTTATGGTAAATTCAAAGGTATCTTTGCTTTTATCCGGCCATCTTTGCAGATCCGTGAAAGTCTCGCCGCCGTCAATACTGTATGTATAATAGAGCATACCGCTGTCATAATCGGCTGCGGATACGCTTACCCTCACTTCTCCGTTACTTTCATCTTTACTGACTAAATCTATCATACAGATATCCGGTTCTGTTGAATCCGGTCTCTTAACCTGTGTCGGCACAGGAACCTCAATATTCTGATAACCGCTGAAATCTTTATTCAGACTTTCGGAGCGCAGACCGAAATATTTTGCGACCGCTTCTGCGTCAAGTCTGCCGAAATCTTCCAGTTTCTCTTTATGGTCATAGAAAGGTTTATCGTTTTCCTGGTCAAGGTGACAGTGTTCTATCAGGACACAGGGAAAATTCAATTCCCTGGAGTGGCGTATAATACCGTAATAATCCAATCCGTCATCATTTAATCTTGTTTTTATGCCACGGGAGTAAAGCCCCTTTTCCTGTAAAAGTTCCATCTCGATATTGGCAAATGCATATCCTTTACTGTAACCCTCTCCAAATGCCGATATCCATGTTTCTGCGCCAAATAATGTATGATATTTTGACATATTAAAATGCAGACAGAAAAGAAAATCTGCGTTTACATCTGCAGCATACTGACATCTCTCCTCTAATGTCAGACCCGTATCATCCGTTCTTGTCAAATAAACGGTAACGCCCTCATACTGCTCTAACTCCGCTTTCATTGCTTTTGCCACAATCAGGGTCATTTCTTTTTCCGTATAATCTTCGTATTCCGCACCCAGATTGTCCCCGCCATGTCCGGGGTCAATGACGATAACGACCGGTTTTTCCACCGCTTCTTCCTCCGCATGTGCAATAAGTGCGGTATGAGAGAGAACAAATATTACAATACAGCAGACTATGAAAAACAACGGATGCCACGCTTTGCGAGACATCCTTATGTTAAAGAATAAGCCGGCTTCCCTGCGAAACCAGCTTATGATGTATTTTGAAACTGTCAATACCATACTTCCTTTCTTTTGTTTATTCCCGCGGGCAACGAGCCAAGTAGACGCGCTTGTGCGGATATTTGGCGACTGCCGCGATGGTATTTCACTTGCCCGGCATCATATCCAAATTAAGGGCCTCTCCTCCGGCAGCCTGGTCAGCATAATCTGCTTCCTGTAAAAGTTTTTCTACACGCTGCGGCATCAGTTCCGCACGGTTTGCTTTCACGATTTCGTTATAACCGTTAATTGTATCGTAGAAACTCTCATAATGCGCAGTTGCCGCATTCAGCGAGGTTGTCATCAGATTCTCGAGATTAGATAGCATATCATCCAAATACTGCATGGCGGATGCACGCATGCCGTTCGCTTCTATCGTGGCATTATCAAGAATTTCCTGTGCCTGATGCGTTGCCAGTGTTACAACCTCATTTGCCTGTGCATAAGCCTGCTGCATGATTTCATGCTCATTAATCAGTTCGTTGGTATGTACGGTTGCTTCGTTAATCAACGCTTCCGCCTTGGAACGTGCATCGTTTAAAATCGCTTCTTTATTTGTGATAATCTTCTGATAGCGTTTGATTTCATCCGGAGTTTTCATCCGAAGTTCACGCAGAAGCTCATCAATTTCCTCTTTGTTTACAATAATATTGGTTTTGGAAAATTGCTGATACTTGCACCCGTCAATATAATCTTCAATTTCATCGATTAACTGTTCGATTCTGCTGCTCATCTTTACTCCTTTATATAACCATATTTTTCATAAACCAGTTTTCCGACAAAATCCGGAACGCACTGTGAGATGTCTCCGTTAAAACTGGCAATCTCTTTGACACTGGAAGAACTTAAATAAGCATATTCCAGACTTGTTGTTAAAAAGACCGTATCCAAATCGCCGCCGGAAAGTTTTCTGTTTGTCTGCGCTATCTGCAATTCGTATTCAAAATCCGTAATAGCACGAAGCCCTCTGATGGCTACATGCACGTCCTTACTTTTCGCATAATCAATCAAAAGACCGCTGAAAGAATCTATTTTTACATTCGGAATATCTTTTGTTGCCTCTTCTAGTATCTTAACACGTTCTTCCACAGAAAACAATGGAGTCTTTGTGTTATTATTCAATACGCTTACCGTTAATTCATCAAAAATTTCCGCGGCTCTGTGAATAACATCCAAATGTCCGAACGTGACCGGGTCAAAACTTCCCGGATAAATTGCTGCTCTCATAACATTTCCTCTGCTACTATTTTTTTTGCTATGTTAATAATAAATCACTTTTCTGAAAATGTCTAATTTTTTTTCAAAAATACATGTTTGTTTGTCTTGTACAATTTTTCCTTTGTGATACAAAATCCGAGTGAATCAGCATAAGAAAAGTCCGTATCTAAAAGCGCTTCCACGACAATTAAAGTATTTTCGGTCACATACGGCATTCTCTGCAAGACTTCAAGAACCTGTCTTTCATAAGAAAGCGTATAAGGCGGATCCATAAAAATGACGTCCGCTTCTTTTTCGTGAATGCCGGAAAGTGCGCTTAAAACATCCTGTTTCAGTATCGTGGCATCATCTATCAGCCTTGTAAATTTCAGATTCTCCTGAATGCAGGCAATGGCATTTTTTTGATTTTCAACAAAGTAAGCATGTCTGGCGCCTCTGCTTAAAGCTTCAATGCCAATACCGCCGCTTCCGCTGAATAAATCAATGAAAATGCCATCCGGCAGATACGGCTGCAGCATATTAAAGAGCGTTTCTTTAATCCGGTCTGTCGTAGGTCTGGTTTCCAGCCCTTCCGGGGTCTTCAATTTCAGACTTCTTGCTTTCCCTGCAATCACGCGCATGGTAATTCCTCTCTTTCCCTACGGCACTCGCACTTTTGTGCCTTTACTGTCACGCTTGCCGGCCTTTAATTTATTGAGTTCCATGTTCTTTCCTTTATATTCAATCGCTGTATCATCCGTAGCGCGGGTATAATAAACAGCTTCTATACAATCGCCGTTTCCAAGTTTCATGCCTCTTACCCCGATTGCGCCTTTTTTCTTCTCCGGAATCTCATCTATATTAAACCGTAAAAAATACCCGTCTTTTGTCTGCAAAATAATATTCTGCTGTTCCGTATAGGTTACGACACTCACAACTTCGTCATCGTCCAGTAACTTGGTAGCCGCTACAGTCCGCTTTGTTACATCGAACTCTCCGCCATCGACAACTTTCAACATTGCAAGTTTTGTTGCAAAAATGACACGATATAGATTTAAATCCGTCTGACTTGAGACAAAAATGATGCTTTCTCTTGCAGATTCATAATTACTGATATTGTCTACAGGGACTCCCTTATCTCTGAGTTTCCCGAACGGCAAATCTGCGGCTTTGATGGTATGGAGCTGTCCGGTATTGGTGAACAGGCATATTTTTCCTGTATTTTTACATTGGAAAACATATTTATTTTCCACATGGACAGTCTCTTTATTCCGTTCATATGTCTGCATATCAATCGTTCTGGCGTATCCGAAACGGTCCATCAGGAACATGATATCCATTTCCTCTGCTTTTTTCTCAATATAGACTGCTTCGCTTGCGTTTGTAATCTCCGTTCTGCGCTTTCTGGCGTATGCGGCTTTTATTTCATCCAGCTCATTGATAATGACCTGCGCCATAGAATCCCGCCGTTCCAGAATGTCTTCGTAGCGGTAGATATTTGCCATTGTCTCTTCATGGTCGTTGATAAGAGCTTCCAGTTCTAAGCCAATCAGCTTATACAGACGCATTTCCAGAATGGCATTTGCCTGTTTTTCAGAAAAACTAAGCTGTGCAGCCATGATTTTGGATTCTCTGGACTTAAACTTGATGCCGTTCGTATTTCCTTCGACAAGACAGGCTTTTGCCATGTTTCTGTCTCTGGAACCACGAAGAATCTCAATAATTAAATCAATCACATTGCAGGCTTTGATTAAGCCCTCCTGAATTTCTTTTTTATCCAGCTCTTTGGCAAGCAGATTCCGATATTTTCTGGTAGCGACTTCGTACTGAAAGTCTACGTTTGCCTTTATAATCTGCTTTAAACCCATTGTTTCCGGTTTGCCGTCTGCAATGGCAAGCATATTGACGCCGAAAGTATCTTCCAGTTTTGTCTTCTTATAAAGCAGGTTTTTGAAATTCTCCACATCGGCATCTTTGCGAAGCTCAATTACGATACGAATACCCTCTTTCGAGGACTGGTTCGTAATATCAACAATATCCTGTGTTTTTTTTGTTTCCGCAAGAGATGCGACATCCATTAAAAATTTCCCGATATAGGAACCAATCATGGTATAGGGAATTTCCGTAATCACAAGATTGATTTTTCCGCCTTTTGCCTTTTCAACCTCTACTTTTCCGCGGATTTTAATCTTTCCCGTACCGGTTTCGTAAATTTCCAACAGTTCATCCTGATTGATAACAATACCGCCTGTCGGGAAATCGGGACCTTTCACATAGCGCATCAGTTCTTTTGTCGTAATATTCTCATCCAGCATATAGGCTTTTGTCGCATTAATAATTTCACCAAGATTGTGCGGCGGAATATTGGTTGCCATACCGACTGCAATACCCTCGGAACCATTAATTAAAAGATTCGGTATTTTAACGGGCAGAACGCTTGGTTCTTTCTCTGTCTCATCAAAATTGGGGATAAAATCTACCACATCTTTATCCAAATCGGACAAAAAGGCTTCCTGTGTAATCCTTTCCAATCTTGCTTCCGTATAACGCATTGCTGCGGCGCCGTCGCCCTCGATATTACCGAAGTTGCCGTGACCGTCAATTAATGGAAGTCCTTTTTTGAAATCCTGTGTCATCACAACGAGTGCGTCATAGATGGAGCTGTCCCCGTGCGGATGATATTTACCCATCGTATCACCGACAATACGCGCCGATTTACGGTACGGTCTGTCATATCGGATGCCGAGTTCATACATATCATAGAGCGTCCGGCGCTGTACGGGCTTTAAGCCGTCACGCACATCAGGAAGCGCTCTTGCAATAATAACACTCATCGCATAATTAATGAAAGATTTCTGCATGACCTCCGAATATTCGGTTTTAATGATTCTGTCGTCCATATCATTCTCCATTCTTCCGTTAGATATCTAATTCCGCCTCTTTCGCGTGACGGTAGATAAACTCCTTACGCGGCGGCACTTCTGTTCCCATCAGCATTTCCGTCACTTCGGATGCCATTCTCGCATCTTCGATTTCTACTAACTTAAGAAGCCTTGTCTCCGGGTCAAGCGTTGTTTCCCATAGCTGTTCGGCGTCCATTTCTCCAAGACCTTTATAACGCTGCAGCGTAAAAGGTCCCTTATGGCGTTTTCTGTATTTTTCCAATGCCTTATCATCATACAAATATTCTTCTTTGCCTTTGGAAGGCATCGCTTTGTAGAGCGGCGGCATCGCTATATAGACATGTCCCTCAAAAATAAGTTCCGGCATAAAGCGGTAAAACAGTGTCAGCAGCAAGTTGGAAATATGCTCGCCGTCCACATCCGCATCAGCCATAATGATAATTTTATCATAACGCAGTTTGGAAATATCGAAGTCATTGCCGTACCCTTCCGAAAAACCGCAGCCAAAAGCATTGATCATTGTTTTAATCTCCGCATTGGCAAGAATTTTGT
>CAZKOR010000150.1:0-9586 GCA_964554405.1 uncultured Bacteroides sp.
ATTCTTGGAGTGTGTTCTGGATGATGCGGCGCTCAGCGCAGAGAATGCTGAGACATTCTACACTACTTATCTGAGTTTAGAGACAAGTATTGATAACCAGAGAACCTCCATTTCCGGCGTAGATGAGGATGAAGAGGCAGTGAGCCTTGTAAAATATCAGAATTCCTATACATTGGCTTCAAAGATGATTCAGGTTTTGACGGAAATTTATGACAGATTGATTCTCCAGACAGGCGTTTAATAAGAAAGGTGTGACACGACTATGAGAATGACGAATAAAATCATGCGGAACAATTCGCTGTACAATATCAACCAGAATAAATTGTTGGAAGATAAGCTGAGTAACCAGATGACGAACCAGAGTAAGATCACGAGACCTTCTGACGATCCGGTTGTGGCAATCAGAGCGCTTCGTCTGCGTACGAATGTTACTACCGTAACGCAGTATTATGATAAAAACGCACCGGATGCAGACAAGTGGCTTACACTTACAGGAGATGCGCTGGATACGGTGGGCAGTGTATTGAAGAGCCTTTATGAGAAGGCAACAGAGGCTGCAGAGAAATCTTATAAATCGGAAGACTTGGAGATTCTTCTGACACAGATAGAAGCGCTGACACATGAATTTTATGCAAGCGGTAATGTGGACTATGCAGGAAGATATGTTTTCTCCGGCTTTAGAACCGATACGCCGATTACATTTAGGCAAGAGGATATCAAAGAATTTACGAGTGACCCGGAGAACCTCAAAACTTATGTCATTGAAGAAAGCATGGGCTACCATGATATTTTGAGCGTAAGCTATACGGACTGGTCGAAGATTACATCCGATGCGACAGGCTATCCGGAAGGAGATGAAAATGATGTAAAAAACACCAAGCTGTATCGTTATCGTTTATCTTATGATAACTTGAATCTGAAGACAACGGATGCAGACGGTAGTACCATTACTTATCCTATGGAAAATACAGAGACTCCGACAACGGCTCCGAATGCGGTAGATAATGTATTTCAGATTACTGACCGGAGCGGCACTCCTCTGAAAGTGACAGCTTATGCAGATGCGGAGTCAGCTTATAAGGCACTTACCGATGGATCATGCAAAACAGATCTTGCTTATGTAGCGGCAACAGGTGAAGTTGTATTTAATGAAGACTATTATAATAAATTAAATGAAGGTGACGGCATATCCGTAAAATATGCGAAGAGCAACTGGCAGACAGGCGATATTAACCCCGTTCACTATTTCAAATGCATTGCAACGGACGAGGAGCATGCTGATGAGGCAATGACTTTGTCAAAAGAGCAGGAGGAATTGCAGGAAGCAAAACGTGAACTATCGATTGCAAAGAAAGAAAAGGGAGATGAGATAGAGCGGGCAAAGAAAGAGTTAGAGGACGCCAAGACAGTTTTGTGGATGTCACCAACAGATGCGGATGCACTGAAAAAAGTGGATGATTTAAGAGATGAGATTGAGAAGTTAGAGGCTGAGATTGCTGAAGCACAGGAAAAGGTTGATAAAGAGCAGGCGGATGTTGATAAAATCATGAGGAATGCCATACAGTATAATCCGAATGGTGAAGATCAGGATATCTACTATAATGTAGGATTTAATCAGACCATTCAGGTAAATACACATGCGGATGAAGTATTTACACACGGCGCGCAAAGAGATATGGATGATTTCACGATTTACTTGAAACAGCTTAAAGATGCGGAAGCTAAAATCGCCAATATTGAAGAAAAGATGAAAGAGTGTGCGGAAGATTCACCGAAGTATGCGGATTACAAAAAACAATTGGATGCAATGAACAAAGCGTATACTTATATCAGAGATAATGTACAGAAAAAGTTTGAAAACCAGATTACAAGATACCAGAAATACATTGACGATACCAATGTAGCCGTTACCAACAACGGTACAAGAGGAAGCCGCCTGGATTTAATCAGCGACAGATTGATGAATCAGAAAGCTACATTCAAGGATTTGCAGAGTAATAATGAAGATGTTGATGTAACGGAAGTAGCGGTACAGTTAAAGAGTTCTGAATTAACTTATGAGGCTGCATTGATGGCAACCAGTAAGATTATGCAGACAAATCTGATGAACTATATCTAAAATAAAGAATAGAGGGAAAACTTATGACTATAACAACAAAAGTATTTGGTGAGATTACGATTGATGATGACAGAATCATAACATTTCCAAAAGGTATTATCGGTTTTCCGGATTTAACGGAGTTTGCGCTGTTACATGATTCCGAGAAAGGTTCAGATTCTATCCATTGGCTGCAGTCCTTACAGGAACCGGGTTTTGCAATGCCTGTTATGGATCCGTTAATTGTATGTCCGGACTATAATCCGGAAGTAGATGATGAACTTTTAAAGCATCTGGGTGAATTGAATCCGGAGGAATTGCTGGTGCTTGTTACGGTTACGGTTCCTAAGGATTTAACACAGATGACTGTGAATTTAAGAGGTCCTATTATTATCGATGCGGTAGGGAGAAAAGCAACGCAGGTTATTGTTGAGGGCGATGAATATCAGGTGAAATTCCCAATCTATGATATCCTGAACGAAAACAAGAAGAAAGCAGGTGAATAAATGTTAGCTTTATCCAGAAAAAAAGGCGAAGCACTTGTTATCAACAACGATGTTGAGATAACAGTGTTGGAAATCAAAGGAGAACAGGTAAAGCTTGGCATCAATGCACCGAAGGAAGTACCTGTATATCGTAAAGAAGTCTATGTACAGATTCAGGATGCAAACAAAGAGGCAGTCAATGTGGACGGATTGGAAGCATTGCAGAATCTGTTGGGGTAAAAGGGAATAGAAATGAGGATTTTATTTGCAGGCGGTGAAGGACAACAGATTGCGGGCATTCTGTATGGGCTAGACAGAATGGGACATGAGGTGGCTGTATATCCAACTCCCTTAGAAGTAATCGATAGAAATGAAAAAGAAAAAGAAAAGTTAAAAGTGTTTCTTGAAAATAGTCGAGTTGATTTTACAATCTCGACTATTTTTGGTCTAACTATGGCAGAGCAGACGCATGAATTGGGAATTAAGTATGCAATTTATGGAATGGATTCTCCTATGTATGATACTTACCGCCCTATTTTGCCGCGATATGATAACTGCTATCTTTTTTATTTTGATTATCAAGAATATCAGATGGTCAGAAAAATGGGATATACGAACGCATATTATCTTCCATTGGCAGGAGATATTAAATCTGCTGAAAATTTAGTTATCACAGATGAAGAAATTGAAAAATATAGGTGTAATATATCATTTATAGGCAGCTTATACAGCGAGAATATATATGATAAACATATTAATAAAATCCCGGAAGACATACGACAGACGTTATCTCAAATAATGGAACAAAGTGCTTTTATATGGGATGGACAGGATAGAATAGATGAATTATTGACTCCTGATGTTGTTCGGACAATACAATGTGTGTGTCCGGAAATCTATAACGGACAATACGAAATGCCGGATGCATATTATCTGAAGACATATTTTTTAGAGAGAAAATTGACTCATATAGAAAGAACCTGTTTAATGGAATTGCTGGCGGAACGGTATGATATTCATTTATATACATGGGAGAATCAGAAAGTTCCGGATGGAATCAGATGTTTTCCGGCATTGCATGCCCAAGAGGAAGCTTTAAAGGTCTTTTATTCCAGCAAAATAAATATCAATATTACACTGCGTAGTATAGAGAGCGGTATTCCGGCGCGGGTTTTTGATATTATGAGTGTGGGAGGTTTTGTGATATCTAATTATCAGGAAGAAATTCCGAAACTGTTTGAGGAAGATAAGGAAATTGTTACATTTAAAACTCCGGAGGAATTAATTGAGAAGATAGATTATTATTTATCACATGACGAAGAAAGAATACGGATTGGCATTAATGGATATAAAAAGGTAAAACAATGCTATACATATGAACATCAATTACATAAAATTCTTTCGGTTTTATAATTTTTTTTCAAATACTATAATTTTTTTAATTTTATTTCCGATAAATATAGCAAAGGGTCATACCCAAAGACGATTTTCTAAATAAGAAACTAAATATGAAATATCACATGGAGGTGATTAAAATGGCAATTGAACCATTAAGCAGTGCGATGACATTTCAGGCGCAGCCTATAGTGAAGGCGCAGCCGGTGGAATCAGTGAACACGGAAGTTCCTGTAGACGGACAGACAGTTAATGTGGATGCAACCACTGCATCTGTAGCAAAAGTGCAGTCAGAGAACGGACAGGACGAAAGCAAGGGAAATGACGGCGGACAGCAGTCGAAGAATTCCCAGGCAGCATCCGACCCGCTGAAGAGAGCAGTTGCGGAGATGAATAAGAAAATTGGCAACACCAACTCAGAAGCGATTTTTGGCATCCATGAAAAAACAGACAGAATTACAATTAAAATCGTGGATAAGGATACTAAAGAAGTAGTGAAAGAGTTCCCACCGGAAAAGACTTTGGATATGATAGCGAAAGTCTGGGAAATCGCAGGTATTCTTGTAGATGAGAAATTATAAGATAGGAGGATTTAAAAATGCCAATTAGAATTACAGGTATGTATTCCGGTCTTGATACAGAGAGTATTATTAATGAACTTGCTTCTGCACAGAGTACGAAGAAGAATAATCTTGTAAAGAAGCAGACAAGACTCAGCTGGAAACAGGATGCATGGAAGGCATTAAATACCAAGATTTATAGTTTTTACACCAATGTTGTGGATAGTATGAGATTTCAGGCTTCTTTCTTAAAGAAGGCTACGAAGGTTTCTAATTCCAATGCGGTCAGCGTTGTTACAAGCAGCAATGCGCCGAACAGCGTGCAGAGTATGAAAATCAGCCAGTTGGCGAAAGAGGCGTATCTGACAAGCGGCAAGCTTCAGACGTCAGACGGTAAAAATGTGAAAGATTCTACCAAGCTTTCAGAATTGGGCTTTTCTGGAGACGGCAGTTTCGATGTTAAGGTTGGCAATAAAACGACTAAGATTGACATTACGGGAGATACTACGATTTCCGATGTAGTGAAAAAGTTACAGTCTGCGGGAGTAAATGCAAGCTTTGATGCGAAGAACCAGAGATTTTATATTAGTTCCAAAGATTCGGGAAAGAATGCTGATTTTTCCATAACAGGTAATGATGCGAATGGTATAGCTGCACTGAAAGCACTTGGTCTTATGACTAAGATAGAAGCTCCCAAACCGGGCGAAACAGGAAGCAGTGCATATGAAGAATATAAAGCATGGCGGGCTTATCTTGATAAAACTAACGGCGGCTATACACAGGATTTCATTGATGCAATCAACAATGGCGCAAAAGCTCTTGCAGTTTCCAAGAAAGCGGAAAATGATAATCTTGCAAAGATGAATGCGGAGAATGCTGATAAGTTGGTAACAGTAACTAAGGCAATGGTTGATGCCGGCTATTCTCTTGATGAAAAGACTGCGGATGTTCTGTATAAAGAGATTTATGGAGAACAAGATGTAGATGACGACGGCAAGCCGAAAGTAGACGGGGACGGCAAGCCGGTATGGAAGAGCGAGGGTTATACACAGCAGATTGAAGCGAAGAAGAAAGCCATAGATGATGCCAAAGCTGAAGGTAAGGATACAACGACGTTAGAGGGTGAACTCGCTGACCTGCAGGAGAAAATGAATAAGGCGAAAGGGCAGTACAGCTACCAGAAGAATATTGAAGCCGGACGTCAGGCAATCAAAGATAATGCTGATAAATTCAATGAAAATACGAAGTATTATAAGACTGATGAGGTTGCGGATTACAATGGCAGCGTAACCAGTGCCAGTGGAAATGGCGCAGAGCTGGATGATGACGGTAAGGCGATTGCTACAGGTGAAGCAGAACTGGGCGCTAGCAATGAAGTTGTCATTAAAGATGCCAGTGGTGCTGTAGTTACTGACGGTACAGGCGTAAAAGCAGTTGATGAAATTGCGAAGTATTACATGAGTAAAGTAGCGACGGCGGATACCATTTTGACGGATTTGGAAAATGGTGTTCCTGATTCTTATACTAACTATGCAACCAAAATTGACGGTCAGGATGCAGTAATCTCTTTAAATGGCGTAGAATATACGAATGACACGAATACATTTGAAATCAACGGATTGACCATAACGGCACAGCAGGAAACTGACGAAGAGATTACCTTGACAACAACAGAAGATACCGACGGTATCTTTGATATGATTAAGAATTTCTTCACAGAGTACAACAAGCTGATTAACGAGATGGATAAGCTGTATAATGCGGATGCAAACAAGGGCTTCGACCCGTTGCTTTCCGAAGAGAAATCTGCAATGTCCGATTCTGAAATAGAAGAGTGGGAAGGCAAAGTAAAAGAGTCCCTCCTCCGCAGAGACTCTACACTGAGTACGGTATCCAGTGCAATGAAGACTATCATGTTAGCAGGTGTTGAGGTTGGCGGCAAGAAAATGTATCTGTCCGACTTCGGTATCAATACATTAGGTTATTTCAATGCGGCTGATAATGAGAAGAGCGCTTATCATATCGATGGTGATCCGGATGATGCGAGTACAAAGGCAGAAGATAATATTTTGAAAGCTATGATTGCATCCGACCCCGATACGGTTATGAAATTCTTTACAGGACTTTCAAATAATATGCATGATAAGTTAAATGAACTGATGGCAAGCTCTACATCAAGCAGTGCATTTACTGTTTACAATGACAAGGATATGAAAGAGGAATATGACGATTATACCGAAAAGATTTCTAAACAGGAAACGAAGGTAAATAACCTGATTGATAAGTGGTATAAGAAATTCTCGCAAATGGAAACTGCACTTGCCAGGTTAGAGTCAAAGAATAACGCAGTTGCCAGTATGCTTGGTGGTTGATGTTAATCTTAATAAGAATGTCCCGTCAGGGGCATTCTTATTTATAGAAGATAGCTGCAAGTACAGCAATATGTCAATAAGATGCATCCATAAAGGAGGAAAAAACAGTGGCACCAAATCCATATGCACAGTATGAGAAAAACAAGATTATGACAGCATCTCCTGCAGAACTTACTCTAATGCTATATGAGGGCGCTATTAAGTTCTGTAATATAGCGATTATGGCAATTGAGCAGAAGGATAATGACAAAGCTCATGCAAATATTATGAAGACACAGCGTATTCTTGAAGAGTTTCGGAACACGTTGGACAGAAAGTACCCTGTGGCGGAAGATTTTGACAGAGTATATGTATATCTTCTGAAAAGACTCTTTGAAGCGAATGTAGCTAAAGATACAGAGATTTTGGAAGAAGTTAATACCCACTTAAGAAGTATGCGTGATACTTGGAAAGAAGTCATGAAAGTTGCTCACAAAGGCGTTTAAATTGAGAAAGGCATGGGTGTTCATATGGAACAGAATTGTGCGCAGATATTAATACAAAGTTTGGAAAAGAAACAGCAGGTTCTGGATAGAATTATTGAACAGAATGAGACGCAGGAAAAGCTCCTGAAACAAGAAGAGTTTGATATGGATGCTTTTGAAGCATCAATTGACGAACAGAGTGGATTGATTGAGGAACTTGATAAGCTCGACAGCGGTTTTGAATCATTTTATGATCGGGTTCGTGAGGATATTACTACCCATAAAGAGCAGTACCATAATGAAATCGCGTATATGAAAGAATTGATTCAAAAGACTACGGATAAAGTGGTGGCGATTAATGCAGGGAGTGCACGCAATAAGGCACTTGCTGAAAGACAATTTCAGGCAGAGAAGAAAAAGATTCAGCAGAGTGTATCTAAGACGAAAGTCGCAAGGAATTATTATAACAGTATGAATAATTTGAATCAGGTGGCGCCACAGTTTTATGACAGTAAAAAATAGGAATATAATAAAGATGTCGGGGAGAAATGAGGAATTTGTCTTCGGCATCTTTTTGCTTTTTTAAAAAAATAAAAAAATTTCTAAAAAAGACTAAAGAAAATAAAAAACGACCCGATATATTATACAAGTAAAGCAGAAAACAAAAACTGCTAAATGAAAATGGATGAAAAGTTAACGTACGAACTTACCTAACCATTCAAACAAAAAGAAAAGCGGCAAGGATGCCGTGTAAATTCAAGGAGGAAAAAAATTATGGTTATAGAACACAATCTTTTGGCAATGAATTCTAACAGAATGCTTGGTATTACTACTAAGAAACAAGCATCATCTACAGAGAAATTATCATCCGGTTATAAAATCAACCGTGCAGCAGATGACGCAGCAGGATTGGCAATTTCAGAAAAAATGAGAAGACAGGTAAGAGGTTTAAAGCAGGCATCTGCAAATGCTCAGGACGGTATCTCCTGCGTGCAGACAGCAGAAGGTGCGTTGACAGAAGTACAGGACATGTTGCAGAGAATGAATGAGCTGGCTGTAAAAGGTGAGAACGGTACATTGACATCTACAGACCGTACTTATATCCAACAGGAAGTAAAGCAGTTAATGTCCGAAATCGACCGTATACAGAGCACGACGACATTCAACGAACAGAAACTTCTTGATGGTTCTTTCTCCAACAGGGGACTTCAGACAGGTGCAGAAGCAGGGCAGCATGTTACACTCACTATTAAAAATATGAATACGAATCAGTTGATTGGTAATGCGATTGCGAAAGCAACAACATTTGGTACAGCAAATGTTGATACTGTGGCTGGCAGTGGTGTAGATAGTGATTATAGCTACAAGGACAGTGCGCTTACAGGCGAAAAGAATATATTGACGGCAGATATGTTACAGAAGTTTTATACATTTGACTCCACTAAAATGGTAGATTCAGATGCTATGAAGGCAGATACAACAACATATCCGAATTATGATGGTGTAGAAGCTGGTATTACAATTACGACCGTCACAACAAAAGATGTACCATCAGCAGCAGACTTCGCAGCATTGAATGCATTTGCTAAGAGTGCATTACAGGATGTATCCAAACAGCGTTCAGACCTTGGTGCAATACAGAACAGATTAGAGCATGCAATCAGCAACCTGGATAACATCGCAGAGAATACAACGGCAGCTGAATCTGAAATCCGTGATACTGATATTGCAACAGAGATGGTAACATACTCTAACAACAATATCTTACAGCAGGCAGGTACTTCTATGTTGACACAGGCTAATCAGTCACAGCAGCTGGCATTGTCCTTGCTTCAGTAATGGATAAGATAAGTTTATAAGAAATGATAAAAGAGAGAGCAGAGTATACTGTTCTCTTTTTTAATATAGTCTTTTTAGTATAATCTCTATTGGAATATTTCTATTTGACACATAGTTTGCATGATGATACAATGTGCTAAATTGTGAGCATAATAGTTGCAACAATAGACGCAATAACGAATATTGATTAAGAAAAGCATGGGGTACAGGTAGGGAAAAGAGGAACTGGCAGCAGAAATTTATTTTTAAAAGTCTAAAGTATTACGAAAAATATCCGATAAACAACATAAGTAAAGTAGAAATATTTACTTAGTTAACAGTAATGGAACTGAAGGCAGCGTACGAACCAGCAGCGCCATTACGCGAAAACAAA
>CAZKOR010000151.1:0-9527 GCA_964554405.1 uncultured Bacteroides sp.
AGCTTCACTTCCTGCTCTATCTGCTTCTTTTCTTCCTGTAACTCCGCAATAAATCCGAGGATTTCTTCGCGTCTCCTTAACTTCTCCTCAAACCCGACATGTTCTATCGCGCTTTCTTTTCTTGCAGTATGAAAATACTGCTCGATCACTTCATCACAGGCACGGCTCCCATCCGGCGGAGGGATAATACCCGGCACGACATAGTTATTCCAGAAATCCGCTTCAATTGCTGTAAGACGCTCTATCAGTTCGTCATCCCACTCTAATTTCCGGTATGTAAATTCCCTGCCTAAGATGACTGCCGCGATATACCATGTGCGTTTCCCTGTGACTGCCATATAGTGATAACACTGCATGACATAATGGAGCGGGATATCCCCGTCCGCCCATTTGTCGGCGTTATAGGCGCTTGCCGTCTTGCATTCCAGTCCGGCGTCTTCCCCGACAATCAGACGGTCAACATCCGCGATCATGAACGGATGCTCCACGCTGCGGTACATGAAGTTGCACTTCCGCCCCCTTAGCCCGGTAGCCTCCGTAAATCTCTGCGCCACATAATCCTCCAGGTCATGCCCGATGCGTACTGCCTCGCTGTCCTGTTCCTCCACCGTTTCGCTCGTTTTATCCTGAAATACTTTCATGGCGCTGCTGTAAGGGTTCACGCCGCATATCGCTCCTGCGTCGGAACCCCCGATACCTGATTTTCTTAATTTAAGCCAGCCTAAGTTACCGACTCCCGCTAATGATATTTTCTCAAACATAATACTCTCTCCTTTTTCCTCTTGTGATATAGTAACTGTCTTTATCTGTACAAACTCCCATAAAACCATGCCGCCAGTCCGGCTAACTGTTTCCTGAATACAAGCGTAAGAATAATGAGAACAGCTAAGATTAAAATGATTTCAGCCGTCCCCATTCCTCTGTTATCTTGCATTTTTCCACCACCTTTTCACTTTCCATTCCGGGATTTCCTGTTCCGCGCATACATATATCGTAAAGATTCCGTTCCGTGATGTGTCATTTTCCTGCATACAGTCATCATGCAGCCAAAAAGAGTTTGTGAATCATAAAATACATATATCCTGCGTCGCAGGAAATCCGGAATGAAATGTCTTACTGTCTGCGCTGCCGCCTCCCCGGTCCGGAATGACCTCCGGCATCTGCTGCTGCAGGTTTAAGCAGCCTTTACAAGCTGGTAAGCTTTGTCGATAAGCGGATTGCCGTCAATTGTGCGTGCAAACAGGTTTTCATTGTAGTTCGCGGTCTTGCGTAAAGGGTTACTGTGCGTCGCAAAGTCGGACACCACATTGATAAAGCGGTACGCATTGTTCCCTACTTTCTGTAAATCGGGTGCATCATAGTATCTGCTCTTCATATCCTCACGCAGTTTTAAGATGTTCTTTTCCTGCATGGAAGTAGTGTCTTTTTCTACAGGAAGAAGCATTTCAATGTATTCCTTTACCTGTCCGTCCGTTACTTTCTGCTTATGCAGACGCTCGAACTCTTTTCCAAGGCTGTCCATATATTCCTCTGCCATAAACAGGGTATCTTCCGCTTCCTGTATCTTATCCTTGATATTGCCCGTATGTATCATGGACCATGAGCGTTTTGCCGTCTGCAGGGCGAGGTTCAGCGTATTGTTGCATACCACCCTTACAGGCGTTAATGCCACTTTGACCGCGCCGCTCCCATCATGGGTATTGGAAAACACCAGATAAGGTGAAATCCGCTCTCCGGAAATGATATATTCCCTTGGAAGCCTTGCGAGAAGCCATACACGTTTCCCCTCCTGTAAGGAGCCTGCCGTTTCATAGCGCACACCATTTCCAAGCAGGGCATCCGTGAACGCAAAAGCTTCCTGATTCTGGATAATCTTGTAACGGTCACTTACTACACCGAGTACCTTTCTGTCGCTGTCACGGATGTTTGCCTTATAACCGGGAATGATACCGCCTCCATCCGTATAGATTGGCTCCTGTATTACCTGCCAGTCTAATCCCGCTGTGCGGAGTGCGTCTTCAGAAGAAAGTGCTTCCTCTACTTTTGTTCCCAACCCATGCCAGGGTTTTTCTCTTGTGTAAAACATCGTTTCTACGTTTTCTGCCATTGTTCTTCTCTCCTTTTCTTTTCTGGTTTTTGTTTTGATATCGTCCGACAACTCTGTTCCTTTTTATGATTCTTATCAGACTCCTTTCCAAAATTATTTTGTGCCGAACGCTTCATATTCCTTTTAAAACAAATAAGGGAGAATCCTTTGCGGATTCTCCCTGAAAATAGCGTATTTTCTATTCTGCTTCACAGATATAATATATTATTATAATTTTGATACTTTTACATTATTTCCTCAAAACCTTTTTTCCTATTTCATATCAATCCAATTATACTACGCAAAAATTTACTTACATACATCGTTTAGCAAAAGAAATAATAATATGTAAACAAATCTAGCATTTGCCATGAAATATTACTCCGCTAATGTGCCAGTGGCTTGATAAACATCCCTCCTACTTTTTATCTTAACATTTATCACAAGCGTAAAATACTATAATAACAAAAATATGTAAGCATTTTTCCAAATGATTTCAACGTCCATTTAAAATCTTTTATGAATCGATTACCATCGATCAATTTATTTTCTGTAAATCAATAATATCAACTATAAATTCATAATCAGAACCCACTATATCGCGCCCTTCCAATATAGCCGTCAAACAAACTTGATCTCCAGAAAAAAAGCTGCCAAAATCTTTATCCGTTTTACTATAAACACAAACAATTCCTGACGAACCAGTATGTCCATCATGATAAAAACTCATATAACCATCCTCTATCCCCATATAGGTACAGGTTAATCTAAATGTTTTCCCGATATTCTCTTCTGCTATTCTTGCTAAGTCACCTTCATTCGTCCAAAAAAACGTATCAACAAGATAAGAAGAATCATCAAGATCTGCAATACCATCATCTACTCCATCTGCTTCCTCCGGATAGTATATATATTCATAATCAAAAACATGTTCAAAATTATATCCATTTTCATCTCTTGGTATATTCATTCTGATTTTACAATATTCAGTTTTATAATTATATTCAACAAAAATTTCAGTTCCGCTTCCATCTTTATTCCAGCCTCTATAATATATACCATTAGAACCATGGTCATTTCCTTTTTCATCTTGAACCAAACCAACCGTCACATAATAATGATATGTTGCATAATTATTATCATTATCGTAACGTTTCAAATCAACATCTAAGGTAGATTCATCTTCCATATCAAATGCACTTAATTCAGCAATAATATAATAATTCTTATCTTGATATTTATATGTATAGGGGTTCCCATTATTGTACCAAGTATGTACTGTATTTTCTGCCTTGCTCACATTAGTTTGACTGGAATTATTTGCCGTTGTATTATTCCCAACATCAGCTTCCGAATTATTCACTTTTATCGCATTTTCTTCCGCTTGCTTCCTTTCTTTTTCTGCTTTTTCCTCTGCCTCTTTCGCTTCCTTTGCTGCCTGTTTCTCTGCTTCTTTCTCGTTCTTTGCTACTTCCTTACTATTAATCAAATTATGGACTTTCTCAATAGTTTCTGGCTCTAAATCAGTTCCGTATTTACCCAAATATTCATTTATCTTCTTTATTCTGAAATCAGGTATATCTATCGGCTCATATTCATTAGTGCAATATTCCACCCATAAGTCAACTGCTTCATCATACATTCCCTGTAATTCATATAATTCAGCACATTTCTCAACATATGAAAGTGTTCCAACTTTATATTCTTGCGCAATAAACTCTTGCGCTTCCACATACTGACCATTTTCAATATACGAATTCAATTGTGCTTCCCTTTTAGATCCTGATACAACATCCTGTACAGTTACAATGATAAGCAATATATACAATATTATTGGTAAGACTATGCCAATAATAGCGCTTTTTTTGTATTTTGTTTTTCCTTTCAATGCTTTAATTCCGTCAACAATAGCCCAGATTCCTCCAATAATAGGTAAAATCACCGTTAGCATGCCTACCCATGAAGCTATGCCTAATACCAAAGATACAATTGCTTTTCTATTTATTTTTTTCTCTTCTTTTATTTTTCTATTCTCTTCCTCCTGCTTCTTCCGCTCTTCCTCGATTTTGGCATTTTGAATAGCCTCCTCACGAACACGTTTAAGCGCTTCACTTTTTATATCCTCATCATCAGAAGATATACTTTGTCTAGCCTTTTCCTGAGCTACCTTTACCGCTTCTTCTCTTACATTTTTTTCAGCATTATTCCTTATTATCTCTTTTTCTTCTTCAATTTTTTTCTTTGCCTCGGCTATTGCTGCTTCTTCCGCTTGCTGCCTCTCCTTTTTCTCTATTTCTGCTGCTTTTTCCTGATTGATAATTACCTCTTCATTTTTCATTCCACACATCGGACAGAATATTCCTTCTGAAAACTCTGTTCCACATTTCTTACATTTCATCTTTTGTCCTCACTTTCCTTACTCTGCACTATTAGGTTTTCCACAAAAATTACAGAATTTTGCCTCTTTTAAGATTTCCTTGCCACAATAAATACAAAATTTCTTTTCCTGCTTAATTGAAACTGGATTAACAGGTTGTCCACAAAAATTGCAGAACTTTACATTTTCTGATATCTGCTTACCACAATTCTCACATAGCACAATTGATTTTTCTTTTATATGTGTGCCATTTTCATACTTTAAATCCATTTTATTCTGTGAGACAAAATCTGCTATTGCATTTCCATCAATCTCATAGATTTCATTTTCATCATTTTCACCTATAAGAATCTTTTTTTTATTTTTATTTCCACACTTGGCACAACGATATTTTTTCCCTAATACTCCTTCCGAAACAGTGATGTTAAAGGAATTACAGCATTCGCAGAAAAAGAACTTTTCTTTTAAAAACATATATTCAGAACCACAATTATGTAATGTTTTCAATGTATAATTTAAGGGAAGCCATGCCCCTTTAAGGCTTATCTCTGGATTTTTAAACCGAAGAATTTGTATTTCTCCAGTCTTAAATTCTATTAAGAAACGTTCGTCAGAATCTACCCAATCTTCATCAAAATTTTCCCAGTCTTCCTCTTCTGCCTGTATTGTATACCCGATTAGTATCTCCTTGATATTGTATAAGCTAAAAACATTTCCGCCTATACATATTTTCCGATCCGTCAAGATAACATTATTGTTTATCCAAAGTATATGCTGACCCTTTTCTGTCATTTGATCTAAATATTTCCGGCTTTCTTCCGGTAGGCACTCATAAATTTCATAATCATAATGATTTCGAAATTCATTAAGATATTTAATTTCTGTAACATCCACCATTTCATATAAATATGTAAAAAGGTTCATAAAATCCGTAGCAAATTTATCAACTTCCGGTTTTAGATGTTCGCGTCTGTAAGAATCTGCAAGTTTCTTTCGAACGTCCATGCGCTCTCTGACTTTCGCAATAATTAATGCTTTCTTTTCTCTGTCAAAGTCATTATCCAATTCATTTCTGATAAAATCTCCAAAATTTCCCTTTTCTTTTTCAAAATCAAGTAAAAATGACCGTGGATAGTTAATCTCATAATAGTCAATCTTATTTTTCACTTCTGGAATATAGTCAATATCCCTGTAGGGCTCTAAGGCTATGTTTAAAAAATACAGTATTTTTTCATTTTCATATTTATGCTCTGTATCATCAACACTAATGGTTTCTCTATCAATGCCTTTTTGCTTTCTAATTTCACTATCCTTTTTTAAAACTATAACAAAGGTTGTAAATTGATGTCCGGCATATGCAAAACCAGTATAAGAATATATTTGATTAATATCATGAAGTTTAATATTCAACCGGTTTTTATTTTTTTCTTCCATACATAACGTATAATCCGTAATCGCATAAACATCATTTTCATAGATTAAAAATTCATCAGATTCAACTTCTCTTTCCTTTATTATTTTAGAACTTATTTTATTTTCCGCTTCTAATTCATATATATATTTATTCACTATATGATTGTCTTCTTTGCATCCCACTTCTAATAATTTTTGAAACCTGCGCCGTATTGATGCGGAAATCTTTATTTCCTCTTCCGTCCGATTTTTCGTGCTATACTGTTCAACTTCTGCCTTTCTTTTCTTTTTATAATTATTCTCTAATATTTTTTTCTTCTTTCTATCTTCTTCATTATCTATTGAGCGTACTTCTTCACTATTTCGGAGCCTGATATAGATATCTGCGACTTCAGAGTCAAATTCTGTCACATATTCAACTTCTCTATAAGGTTCTAACGCTATATTTAATAAAGTAATGGTAGTAATCGTACTATCAACATTACTCTCCACATTAATAATTCCTTGATTATTTTTCAGCATAAACCGTATTTGAGAAATCCCATTTTCATTAACATTGCCATACCAGATTTCATTAACCTGTTCGAGAGCAACCGACTTAGAATTTATAATGACTGTATAATCTGTTATAACAATCTCACCATTATCAAAAAAAACATATTGATCTAATCCTTCATCCGCTTTCAATGGCTCTGGTTTAAATTCTGACCCCAATAAATACAATGGCATATTAATGACAAATTCTGGCTCCGTTGTATTTCTTATTAAGCCACCCAATCTACGTTTTATATTATTTGCAAATTCTACGCTCTTACTATCTCTGTGCCTTCTGTACCCTAAAGCCTTTTCCTTTTCCTTCTCTACTTTCGTAGAAGGCAAATAAATTTTATATTTCTCATAATATGTTTTAAGGATGACTCTTAATTTCCAATTATTGTAATCCTCACTATTATTCTTCTGATTAGTAAAATTTAATATTTCATGAAATCCCCAAAACTCAATAAAACTACTAAAATCATTTTCTTCATATTTAATGATAGCAGGTTCAAGTTTCTGATAAAAAACGACCTCAACAGGATAGTAAGCTATGCATTGTGCCATATTTTTATATAACGTTTCCTCATCACCTTCCCATTTAAGCGTATTATTATAAAGTGACATTGCCTTATTATAATTTATCCCTACTTTTGATGATAAGACACCAATTTCAACCATTTCATCCTGCATAGCTTCCATAATGTTTAGTATGCAAAAGCGTATTCCCCCAGCTAACTGCCGCTTTGTCTGTGGATCGTCATACAACGCCTTTAATTTCTTCTTTATTTCCTGACTATCCTTTCTCTCATCCGCAGCATCCCCAAAAGAATGTAAAAAATCTGCCCCACAGTTTAACATTCCTGCTGTAACTGCACCTTTAACGGCACCTTTTAAGCCAAATCCACCGCCCACCCAATGTCCTCTTGAATTTTTAATTTCTCTTCTATATTCTGCTAACCGGGCTTCTTCCTGTCGGATTTCAGCATATTTTTCAACAATGCTACTGTAATATGATTCATACTGCATATTATACTTATTTGCATATTTACGTATAAACTGTTCAATTGACAAGCTATCTCCCATTCGATATAGCAGTTCTATCGTTACATCAAAAATACTTTCCTGTAAAAATGAATCAACGGCATCAGGAAATATTCTTAAAACCTCCCCTATTCCATTACTTTGATCATATGCTTCATCTACTAAATATGCAGCCATCTCACTCCTTATAAGATAATAGCCAATTGCCTTTATGTAATCTGAATCCTTTTTATTATAGACAAACTCTTGATTTCCAAAACGAAATACTATTTTTTCCTCCGCAATCATAGACGACTTTTCTTGTACCTGCTGCTTATTGTCTTTTTTCTCTTTTGCCTCTGAAAAAAACTCTGATGGGCAACCACAAAACGGACAACTTAATGCCCTTTCCGAAACCATTTTTCCACAATCCGGGCATTCAATCAGTGCCATATGTATTTCCCCCTGCCATTATTTTATTTTTTCTTGCTTATATATTATTTTACACTAAAACCATATAGTGCGCAAGGGCACTGTGCTTTTGCGCACACTGTTTATAAGCACCTTTATTTTACGCACGTGCATTATTATAATCAAAAAAAGGAGTAATGTTATGACTATTCGGTTGCGAATCAAGGAAATCCTTGAAGAAAAAGGGAAATCCAATTACTGGCTAAGTCAGCAGCTTGGGATGTGTTACAGGAACTACCATAATATCGTTACTAACAAGACATCTGCTATCCGCTTTGATACCATGGAAAGACTGTGTGAGATACTGGAAATCCCGGTAAGCGATCTGTTTGAACAAATCGATGATAAACAGAACTGAGGCTAGCCGCCATATCACGGTCAGCCTCTTCTGATTTAATCAGGAAATATATCCTCTGTTGATATGACCAGTGATTTATCAGTAGGGGATAATTTTTCATACATACATTTCGTTGTAATACCTTAGTCAAAATGGAAAACCTGCCTCAAATGCAGAAGGACCCATAAAATTCCACATAATATTATTAAAAATATTCTTTCTGGCTGTATTTTCACTTATATTCGAGTGCCATTTATTTCCAGTTATAAAATTAATGGTATTGATTGCAAAATGAATGTGAAGTCCCTTATTTCCACCCTGATAATCTTTTTTTGCTTGATGTATTGCAAATACCACCTGATGACCCATCGCATAATAATATTGCGCACAATTTACAGCCACTTGATATACTCTGTCGTAGTCGTATTCAAGCCAGCTAAACTCTTCATCTGCTAACCTTAGAACTTCATGAAACATTCTTGAACCCCTTGTTTCTATCCTGTGTATCTTCTGCAAACGGCAGAATTGTTCTATAGCCAACTCCGGTGTTTGATAAGTACCGATCCCCATTCCTCCCCATGCAATCAGTTCATATGCTCTATCTTCGTTGACTCTTGTTCTGGTTATATATCGTATCACTTTTTCCACTGCATCGTCGTTTATATATTTCCCTTGCCTCATAATTATAAGCACTGCCATAATTTATTTTCCCCCTCTGCCAGCTCAACAATCTTTTTATAAAGTTCCTCAGAAACCGATTCCTCCTGCAACCTTTTAAAGATATCATTTAGAGTATTTTGATTATCCATCAATGCCCTTACCCTCTTCTTATCTTTGCTGCTCCTCCTCTCCATTTTAGCCATTGCGGCATCCAGCATATATTGACTTGCTGACTTCCTTTCCTTTTCAGCTTGTTTCTTGATCTTGTTCTTTTCCTCTTCTGTTACCCTTGCTGTGATTGTTGTGTCCTTCCATTCTGTCTTTTTTCTCAATTTTCTACCTCCTTTTTAATTTCTGCATTTTTCATCATTCCAAGGCGGCATCATAAATGCAGATATTTACCGCTTAATCGTTTGCATAAAAAATACAGGGCAATAATCAATTTCCAATTATTGTCCTGCTTTCCATTCACAATATGTTTTGATATTCTATGATTTAAAGTATATTATTATATGATAATAAATTGATTTATTGTTTTATAGATATTTCCAGACATAGGATCAATCTGACTCTATTACTTATCCCGTTAGGGATTTAAAACTATCCCTAACGGGATAAGTAATAGT
>CAZKOR010000152.1:0-9386 GCA_964554405.1 uncultured Bacteroides sp.
CTATTACTTATCCCGTTAGGGATTTAAAACTATCCCTAACGGGATAAGTAATAGTAAATATGCAAAATGTATTACATTTTTCTAAACTGCTTTCGACAAATTTATTTTTCTCTCATGTATATGTTATAAAATGCTTTATTTTAAATTATTATCTCCACGTTCTCATCTCTTATCTTTACTCTCCATTATCTTAATGTATTATTATCCATTAAACATATAACATAAAAATAAAAACACTAGGAGGAAATCATCATGTTAAATCAATATAACGAAATAATAACCATAGATGAGCTCTGCGACATCTTAATGATCGGTAAAAATGTTGCGTACCGCTTATTAACAAAAAATAAGATCAAAGCATTTAGGATTGGAAAGATATGGAAAATCCCAAGGGAATCCGTCAGGGAATATATTCTTACCCAAAGTAATCTACAATAATTCATAATATCCATACCTGATTTCACTAAAAAATAAACTCTCTGAGCTCATTTATGCACAGAGAGTTTAATCTCAAAAAAATTGAAAAAACAACTTTCCTATATTATGTCAGTTCCACTTTTCCGGTTTTCTGTCTATTAAACGTTTTTTCCAGAATCTTAAAAGATACTGCCGTGGCATATGAATAATATCTTTATCTTGTTTTTTACCTCCAAGTTATTCCGTAAAATTCCCTGTTTTACAAGGATATGGCAAGTTTTTAAGGCCTTAGATTTTAACTCCGGAAATCACACAACTTGTCATATCATAGCTGTGTGTAGTAGGAATGGGGGTGCATTACTACTCTGTTTTTGCCCTTTAGGGTGTGCATCTTATAACGATGAACCCCCTCCTTAATAATAGATAAAAAACCCAACCACAAATAAGGTAATAAAACAAGCAAATCCAATTATTGTCCATCTCAATCCACAATTATATTTTTTATACTTTGTATCTGCTATTTTTGAGTTAATATAAATTTGAGACAACAAATCATTTAATTTTTTTGATAATGACATTTTTGAATAGTCATTTCTAAATTCATCAAAAGAGTTTAGTTTTGCTATGCTGCCAAAAAATATCTTCGAATTAGTTGTCAATTGTTGTTGCTTAAAATCATTACTTTCAATTGATGCAATTAATACACATACTAATTCAAAAAAGCCAAAAAGCAGGACAATTGTAACAATCAACCACATGGCAACAAACAACCATCCACTTACTTCTTTTAAATTAATAGCGTTTTTTATAATATCTTTAATAGCAACTATTCCGTCATTAGTAAGCATAATTGTCAGTATTACTCCAACCAATGCAAGCACAGTCGCAGTTTTTGAATCGCAATCGTTAATCCATGCAATAACTCGTGCAAGGGTAGCTTGAGCATCTGTTATATTCTCTCTAATTTTTTCATCATTTGTATTCTGCATTTTTTCTGTATTTTGAGATAATTTATCACTCATTTTATAGCGTCTCCTCTATCCACTCAATAAATTCAGTTTCTACTATATCACAATGATAAAAATCCACACTATAATATGTCTTATGTGGTTTTACCCAATCTTTATATCTTTCATTTTCTTTATTCAAAATCTCCTCGATATTATCATAAAAAACTGTGCTCATAGCAATTGCCGAAATTCCATTTCTATTCGCTATGTTTCCTAAATGACACGCATCCACTACTGCCTTACCAATCCATATTTTATCATTAATACCACTCCCAGACTGTCCAGCCTTAACTATAAGTTCCTGATCGCAACCAAGACCAATACCTGCTTTGACAGTGGAATAATCTTTCCTTTCCAAGAGTTTATTGAACATTTTCATAAAAGTATTAATTCGATATGCATGACGAAATATTTCTACCAAATCGTTCCTATATGGTGCTGTATAAATACAATACACACAATCACCTCTGATACCAATCTCCCGGAAATTTGAATCATCTTTTAGTATTGATATAATCTCTGAGCAGAAGCTACGCATTATTCGAGCAGTATCTTCATTTGCGGTTTTACACAATTCACTTGAGTTAACCATATCAACAAACAATGCCCCAACCCAAGTTTTAATGCCATTTGAATATGTAAATTCAGAATCCGATGCAGGAATCCTATCTTTTTCAACAATTTTTGTAGGTGAGTTCAATATATCTGTTATAGTTTCTTTAGACTTTTTATAATCGTACATTTTTTCCTTTCAGTTGGCATTTACATCTTAACTTTCTATTCGTTCTCCATCCGGCAATATAAACGCTTGCTCATACCCCACACCCAATACCTCTGCAATCTTCATCATCTCCTCAAAGGAAACCGTTCCACGTTTCAACTTCTTATTAAAATTCTGCGGAGTTTGTCCAATTCGTCTGCATAATTCTGCAAGACTTATATTCATTTTTTCACACAATTCTCTTACCATATCTGATGATGTCACAATACACCTCCATCAACACAATTTCAATTATAAACCCAGCGGTTGATAAATACAAGCCGTTTCTTTTACATGCATCCATAAGAAAACGCCCCAGCCTAAGCCAGAGCGTCATCAATCCTCTATATCAGATTACCTTAACCATCTTCTGCGAAACCGCCTTTGCATCATTTTTCTTTTCTATTTCCGCCTGCGCCTATATATCAAAATCCAGCATATACTGCGTTGCCTCTTCATCAGATAGATGAAACTTTGCTTGTAACTTTTTTATAATTTCAGCATCGGGTATCCCAAAATCCCGGCACATTGTTATTGCTCCATATATTTTACCTTTTTCTATACCTCTTTCCATATTCTCCTGGTCACGCATTAACAACGTCATATATTCATGCCTCCATTCTCTGTTTTTCTTCGCCTGTTTCACAGCCTCTTCCAATCGCTGTACGAAATCATCCTCCGGCTCTTTCCCTGCTACATAGTCAAGAAATGACTTTAGTTTCTTGCTGACATCATCCTGACTGCTATCAGCATTTAAAAATATCTTTACCCCTCCGTCTTTCAGGAAAACGCTATTATCTTCTTTACAGATATTTTCAAAAGTATAGATATGTCTTCCCTTACCAAAAAGGTCGAACGGACAGATAAAAATGATATAACTCGGCTTTAGATTTTTATAGTGCTCGCCTTTGTCAATCAACTGCAGGTCTATCATACTCTGATAGTACCGGCTTCTTTTGGGCAGTTCCTTCGTATCGACCACCTGCATTTCGATGTCATAAACAGTCCCTTTGCCATCCCGTACATAAACATCTAACCTGACACTCTTCGCATCCGCATCCAACCTGATACTTTTCTGTGCTTCCGGATATTCTATATGGTCGATATCCAAATCCGGCAGTATCCTTTGCAGTAATTCTTTACACAACTCCGCATCCTGCATAACTTTACCGAACATAAAATCATTGGATATCCCTAATGATTCCCATATTGTATTTAGTTCTGTCTGGTTTTCCATCTTTTTGTTTCCTCTTTTCTCTATTTATATTATACAAAGTCCTCTCTTAAAATACAATCAATTTATGATAGTTATGCAGCTTTAATCAGCTTCATTTCAAGCAATAATGCCGCACAATCCCGAAACCCTTGTCTATATGCCAGTTTACCATAAACAGCTCCGCTTTCCGTATGCGCTGAAAGAAGCTGGTCTACGATTAAACACTGCTCCTTTGTCAGATTAAGTTTATCAAACTGCACTCTCTGTTCTTCTATCTTATTCTGTATTTTTATGTATTCTTCATCTTGTAATGAAATATTGTCCAATCCTTCATTAATAGAATACTCTTCCATAATATTGAATATGCTTTTTTTCATCTACGTTCTCCTTTCTTCCTTATCAACACCATTTTTAACCCCGCAGATATAAGAAAAGGGTGTAAAAACCAATGTTTCTTAGCTTTAACACCCTCTGCTTTAATATTTTTCCTCCAACGCCTGTGCCAATTCCTCTTTATAATCAATTTCTACATCACTACATCTGCGAAATTGTTGCAAGTCTTCATACGCTTTCTGCTCTACAGTCGTTGAATCGTCATTCTTTGCCGATGAAACCAATCCTTCTAACCCCTTTCTTCTACTACTTTATCCATCCCATTTACTAATCGTGCTTTTTAATATTATATCCGAAAGTCCTCATGCCATCAACTTTAGCTGAAAAGACATATGGGGTAAAAATGGGGTAATCCCTATTCTACTGCGGGGTACAATTAAAAACATCCCTCACTTTTAAAGCATCTTTCGCGTAACATATGTTACGAACTGGCTTAATTATTACGTATACCAGACAACGCCGTATGATGTTAAGGAGATTGAGTAAGATACTCTTCCATAAAATCCTCTTCCGAAATAATCCGGACGCCCAGTTCCTTTGCCTTTTTATTTTTGGAAGAGGAGGAAGTTACATCATTGTTAATTAAACAGGTGGTCTTTGAAGTAACGCTGCCTGTTACTTTTCCGCCCTTTTTCTCAATTGCCTCTTTTAACTCATTCCGATTTTCAAAATGGTTAAGACTTCCCGTAATCACGAAATTCAGACCTGCAAGCGTCTGTTCATCCTCTTCCACATTTTCCACAACAATCGTTATTTCTTGCAGGAGGTTCTCTAACTGCTCCACATTTTTCTTATCCTGAAAATACTCATAAAAAGCTCCGGCAAGAACTTCACCGATACCGTCTATCTCACTCAGTTCTTCTATCTGCGCCGTCTGCATCTTCTGCAAATCATAATGATAATACCGGCATATCATCTTTGCATTGGCAAGTCCGATTCCCACAATGCCAAGTCCGTAAATGACCCTCGGCAGCGTCGTCTCTCTTGCATTGTCAACGCTGTTTATCAGGTTCCGGTAAGATTTTTCCCCGAAGCCTTCCATGTTTGTGATTTCCTCTTCATAACGGTTCAGTTTAAAAATATCCGCATATTCATGGATAAATCCTTTCCCGATGAATTTTTCCAGTGTCGCTCCCGAAAGACCGTCAATATTCATCGCATCTCTGCTGACAAAGAGAGTAAAGGATTTAATTTTCTTTGCCTCGCATGCCGGGTTTGTACAATATAACGCCTGTACTTCATTCACCTTCTTTATTTCCGTCGGCTGCCCGCATACCGGACATGTATCCAGAATCTGAACGGTATCGCTTCCCGTCAGATTTTCTGCAATCTGCGGAATAATCATATTGGCTTTATAGACTGTGATGCGGTCGCCAATGCCGAGTTTTAAATTACGCATGATACTGATATTGTGTACGGATGCGCGGCTGACCGTCGTTCCCTCTAATTCCACCGGTTCAAATATCGCCACCGGATTAATCAGTCCGGTACGGCTGGGACTCCACTCTATTTCTTTTAACACAGTCTCCCGCAGCTCATCCGCCCACTTAAAGGCGATAGAGTCCCGCGGAAATTTTGCCGTCATCCCAAGAGAATGTCCGTACGCAATGTCATCATACACAAGCACAAGTCCGTCTGACGGAATATCATAATGCTCTATTTTCTTCTCAAAATAAGAAATGCTCTCCAATATGGTATCCGGTGTTACTTTTTTGTATTCCACCACATCAAAACCCTGTTCCTGCAAAAAATGGAACTGCTCTTCTCTGGAATTATGAAAATCTACATTTTCCGCTTTCACCAGACTGAATGCATAGAACATAACATTTCGATTAGCTGTCACCTCGTTATTTAATTGACGTACGGAACCGCTGCATAAATTCCGCGGATTCTTATACTTACTTTCCTCATCTTCAATCTCTTTGTTAATCTGTTCAAAATCGGAATAGGAAATCACGGCTTCCCCTCTTAAAATTAATTCTCCCTGAAACGGAATGGAAAGCGGAATATTTTTAAAAACTCTGGCATTATTCGTAATTACCTCTCCGACTTCACCGTTGCCTCTTGTGACAGCTTTTGCAAGTTTTCCTGCAAAAAATGTCAAAACGATAGTAAGTCCGTCTAATTTCCACGATAAAAGAGCTTCCTTGCCATTTAACCAATCGCGCAACTCTTCTCTGTTTTTCGTCTTTCCAAGTGACAGCATTGGTCTTTCGTGACGCTCTTTCGGCAGTTCATCTACTGCTTCATAGCCTACCTGTACCGTTGGACTGTTTGTCAAGATGATGCCTGTTTCCGCCTCTAATGCCGTCAGTTCATCATAGAGTTTATCATACTCAAAATTGCTCATAATTTCCATATCTTGTGCATAATACGCTTTAGCCGCTCTATTTAGTGTAGAAACCAGTTCCTTCATGCGGTTCATTTTTTCGTTTGCCATCTTCCCCACCATGTTCCTTTCCAAAACCGATCTGCTTTTTATAGATTAATGCTGCAATTTACACAAAGAATACAGAAGTTTTGTCTCTTCTTCACTCAATTCACGAAATTCCCCCGGTTTTAAATTTGCAAGATGAACACTCATAACACGCGTTCTCTTCAAACTACGCACCTGATATCCCACCGCTTTACACATTCTGCGTATCTGTCTGTTGACCCCTTGGGTTAATATCATACTCATCGTCTTTTCGCCTGTTTTTGTGACCTCACATGGTCTTGTCGTCAGTCCCAATTCTTCTAAATAGATACCCTCACGCATCCTCGTAATAGCATCTTCCGTCAACATTTTATCCACTTTTACAACATACTCTTTCTCATGGTGATTAGCGCCCCGCATCATCGCATCAATCAGTTCACCGTCATTTGTCATAAGCAAAAGCCCCTCAGAATCCTTGTCCAGCCTGCCCGCATAAGTGACTCTGAGCGGGTAACGCATGTTATCTTGAACCTTTACCTTAGCATGTTTATCACGCGCCGTACACGTTACGCCGACAGGCTTATAATATGCCAAAACTACCGTTTTCTCACGGTTTTGAAGTGGTTTTCCATAGACTGCAATTTCATCTTTATCCGTTACCTGCATACCGGGATGAGCGGGTTTTCCATTGACGGTAACAGCCTTCTTTTCTATCAGTTTATCCGCATCTCTCCGGGAACAGACACCGCACTGTGCAATATACTTATTTAGCCTGGTTGTTTCACTATTCATTGTCCGCATCATTTCCATCACTATCTCTGACTATGCCATGTTCCTTAATAAAGTCCATCCATTCCATGTAATAATTGGCATAGAGGTGAACGCCATCAAAAGTTATATCTTCTTTTAAGAATCCATTCTCATCTGTGAATACCGGGTTGCTATCAAGGTAAAATATGTCGATTCCGTCGGCAAGAGTAGCTTCTGCAACATTTTTGGCATTGATATTAATATTATTAAATTCTGTTTGAATATTATTCTTTCCTTCACTGACATGCAGATTTGCCATCAAAAAAATAACTGCCTGCGGCTGCCATTCTCTGATTTGTTCCAATACGTCACGATACTTCTCCACAAAATAATTGGTATCCCGATATCCTAACTCATTCATTCCTAACATAATATAAATTTTTCCATACTGCTTCTGCTGCATGACCTGATTCAAATTTACTTTCTCACCGGTCTTCTGATAAGTCACACCTTTTTCATCCAACAGTTTATAAATCGTCATACCGTTCTCACAAAAAAAATCCGCGTTCACTCCGGAATAGTCGGAAATACCCATCGTTCTGGAATCTCCTAAAAACACTGCATCATCAAAGTATTCCTCTCCGACCACTGTATAATCATATTCTGTCGTTAATGCAACTTTTCCTTCATCTATGTAATAGATAGAATTGGTCTCTACCGGTGTATAAATTTCGAAGATTGTTATCCCGGCAGATATAGATTTCTCTTCTTCCGGCTCAGGAATTGTTTCTGTTTCTGTTTCTGTTTCCGCCCTCGCCTCCTGCAAGGTGATGATGTCTCCTGCAGTTGTCACTTGTTTCTCTTTTAACATCGCCGCCAAAGGACCTTCATCCGAAACCTGTGCCATAACAGTTACTGCTTTAGAGGAGCGTACCGAATTTTCCTGTATTTCCTCTTTCATCACAACTGCAAAAAGGGGATTCGACCAGAGACTTTTCCACTCCAATCCTCCATAATCACGATATATCATTAATCCGATGCCGCCTATTGTCAAAAACAACCATATAATTAACAGCGCAACCAGATATGGACAATTCTCTATTATCTTTTTCCAGCGCTTCATACTAATCCCCCTAAAATCTAAAGTACAGGAACGGATTGTTGCTGCCCATCATTATCTCATAAACAGAAAACCAAAAGATAATAAGCACAATAACCACCATATACCATTTATGCTTATGTTTGTGATACCATTCCATCGGATAAGGTGTCGAAAATAAAATACAAAATAAAAATAACACCCCATATTCTTTTATGTACCGTACTATCTGTTCACTGCCGACAATCGCATTCGACGTATGGATTCCTATCATATTCTGCAAATAGGCTAAAAGCTGCTTCATATCACTGATAGCAAATATCATCCATGTAACAGGAATCAAAATAATCACATACAAATGTCCTAATACTTTGCTCTGTTCCAGCCATTTACCGATGCCGCGTTTTTCCAGTGCCAGTATCAGGAAAAATACAATTCCCCATAAGGCAAAATTTAAATCCGCACCATGCCATAATCCTGTCAGCGTCCATACCACAAGCAGATTGCATGCTGTCCTGACATAACCCTTTCTGTTTCCCCCAAGCGGAATATACAGATATTCCTTAAACCATCTTCCTAACGTAATATGCCATCTTCGCCAAAATTCTGAAATAGATTTGGACATATACGGATCGTCAAAGTTTTTAGGAAGACGGAAACCAAGCATTCTTCCCAGTCCCTTTGCCATCAGGGAATATCCCCAGAAATCAAAATATATCTGGAAAGAATATGCAAAAGCTCCCATCCAGGCCGCCGGAACAGATAAGTTTCCGGCGCCTGCTGTCATGATTGCATTCCAAAGCGTTCCAATCTGATTAGCTAATAATACCTTTAATCCCAAACCAATGCCAAACAGCTTTATTCCGCTCTCTACTGCTTTCGGGCGGATTTTCCGTTCTTCCATCCGCTCAGCTACTTCCTCATACTTTACAATAGGTCCGGCAATCAGCTGCGGAAACATCGTAACATAAGATGCAAATGCAGTAAAAGATGCATTCTCCTTCATTTTACCATTGTAACAGTCAATCAGATAAGATGCGGTCTGAAATGTATAAAAGCTAATACCAAGGGGGAGTGCAAGCGATAAAAGCGGTATTTTTTCACCATAAAAAAAACGGTTGATATTTTTCACTGCGAAATCCCAATACTTGAACACGAACAAGACGCCAAAATTATAGAGTAATGAGAGAATTAAAACCTTTTTTCCCATTTGCTCTTTTTTTTCAAGAATCAGCTTTCCTGCACCATAGTTAATGAGAATAGAAAGAATAAGCAGCAGAACATAGTATGGTTCTCCTACTGCATAAAAAAACAGACTTCCCAAA
>CAZKOR010000153.1:0-9372 GCA_964554405.1 uncultured Bacteroides sp.
TTCAGTACGAATCCGCCTTTTTCCAATCGTTTTATCAACTCTCTTTGTTTCATTATATCCTCCTTCGCTATATATAATACACACTTTTTACACATTCGTCAACAATCGATATGTATTTAATACACACTTTATTCTTTTAGGGATTAAATGATAGGTATATTAATGATATAATGAGCATTAGCAAGAAGAGCATGCTTGCATGTTCAGCGAGCGACGAATGTCAATCATGAATTGAAGATTCATGATATGATAAGACTATATAATTGAGTTTGCTATTTTTACGATACCAACATACATAGACAATCTTAAAGAGAAATGTATCTCTTACCGCCTAAATGAAGGATGAAGTAGATTATACAACGGAGCCTCTTGTTTTGCAAGGGGCTCTTTTAAAGTTGACAGTGTAAATTGCGAAAATTTGCGAAATAGCCGTTTCCCTTATTCAAAGGACAAAGTCACTGTAACATCACCGGCTCCCAGTACCTCTCTCAATTCCTCTGCATCCACATTGTCAATTTTCGCAATAGGTGTCAGACTCCAGGAATTTGTATCATAGTAAATAACAAACGTTCTGCCCTGATACAGAATAATATCACCTGCCTGTGTATTCATCTGTTCGTTATTCTGCGGCAGGGTAACTCCTAAATCTGCGCCCTTTTCCATATTGGCATAATCACTCATATTTAAGGTGAGCGGTTCATCCGTCATTAACTCCTTTAGTGCGTCTACGGAAGAATTGTCCGCCAGTGTTGCTGTAAAAGTGGTTTCTCCAATTTGAATATTCATCTTCATATCTGTTGTCACCTCCGCCTGTCGTACCTCTTTGCTGTTTCCACAGGCTGTTGCCGTAAATAACACTGTATAAAGAAGTACCGTACAAATCAGTTCTTTCATACATTGCCTCCGATATTTGTATAACTTTACTATGCAATCAGGCACAACTGCACATTTTGCAGACATCGTCCCCCTTTTTCTGCCCACAGACTAAAACCTGACCTTTTGCGTTTTCATCATCCATAATCAGCTCGCCTAATTCCGGTACCTTAATTTGACCGGACAGAGGATTTTTAATGCTGTCAACTTTTGTTGTGATATTTGCTTCCACTTCAGATTTTTCAAAGGCAAGGTCGGTATCAATCATTTCACAGTCAATCAGTTTCAGGTTTTTGCAGTAACACAACGGCTGTGTTCCGATAATTTTGCAGTTGATTAAAGTCAGCCCATCGGAATACCACGCCAGATATTCTCCTTTTACCACACTGTTTTTAACGGTCACGTTTTCACCATGCCAGAAAGCATCTTTCGTATCAAATACACAGTTTTCAAAAGTTGCATTTTTAATATATTGGAATGAATATTTGCCTTTAAAGGTAACATTTTTGAATGTTAAATTCTCGGAGCGCATCATAAAATATTCACTGACTGCCGTAGTATCTTCCATGCGGATTCCTTGCACTGACCAGCCGAATTCCGGTGAAATAATGTCGCAGTTTTTGATGGAAACATCACTGCATTCCCGCAGTGCTTTAATTCCATGCAGCTTACTGTCTGTAATTTCTATATGGTCAGAATACCACAATGCCGCACGGCAGTTTTCTGTCATTTCGGAATCTGCAATTTTCAATCCGTGGTCATGCCAGAAAGGATAGCGCAGATTAAAAAAGCAATGTTCCGTCATAATATCCCGCCCTTCCTTAAATGCACTTTCACCGTCTGCCGGTCCGTCAAAAGAGCAGTTTTTGGCCAGTATACCGTTACTTCCGTAAAGTGCGCGCTCCATATCAAAAGTTTGATTTTCAATTATATTCATGATGTTTTCCTCCATATTCATCTTTATTCTCATTCACGTTAATAATTCATTTTCTCAAAGTTCATATAATATTTTATCTTCTATAATACATTATACATGCGTTTTGTTTAATAGCCAATACTTATGCATTATCAATTTGCATAGTTGAAACCTATTCATCGACATGTTATATTGTAAACAATAAAAAATATAATATAAAATGAAAGGACACGGAAGAATATGGAATTGCGTGTACTTCAATATTTTCTTGCGGTGGCAAGAGAGCAAAGCATTGTAAGGGCAGCAGAATCTCTGCATCTTTCCCAGCCTACTCTTTCCACTCAGATAAAAGCGATGGAAGATGAACTGGGAAAACAGCTCTTAATCCGTGGAACAAAAGGTTCCAGAAAAGTCACTCTTACGGAAGAGGGAATGATATTAAGGAAAAGAGCTGAGGAAATTCTGAATTTAGTACAGAAAACCGAACGGGAAATTTCTCTTTCCGACCAAATCATTGTCGGGGATGTTTATATTGGAGCAGGTGAAACCGATGCCATTCGCATTATGGCAAAAGCAGCGCGGGAGCTATACAAAACATATCCCGGCATTCATTATCATATTGCCAGCGGAAATTCCGATTTTGTGCTGGAGCAGTTAGATAAAGGACTGATTGACTTTGGAATGATATTTGGTTCCATAGACCACGCCAAGTACAATTCGATACCATTGCCTTATAAAGATACTTGGGGCGTGCTGATGAGGAAAGACTCCCCATTGGCGGAAAAAGAGACTGTTTCTCCGGAAGATTTGCGGGACAAGCCGCTGATTGTATCGAGACAGGAAGCTGATAAGGGAACTTTGCCTACATGGATAAAAAGTGAGATTGCCGAAATTGAAATTGTTGCTACTTATAACCTGCTTTTCAATGCTTCATTAATGGTAGAGGAAGGTTTGGGTTATGCAATCGGATTTGATAAAATCATTAACACTTCCGGCAGCAGTATTTTATGCTTCCGTCCGCTTTCCCCAAAAAGAGAAGCAGGCATGAGTATTATATGGAAAAAATATCAGATATTCTCCAAGGCTTCGGAAAAGTTTATGGAAAAAATAAATGAACTTTCCGCAGTAAGTAATTAGTGCAGAACACAAGCATTCTATGCTATAATAAACGCAAGCCTGACGGCTAGCGTTATAACTGCAACTGTGGAAGAGTAGCAGCATTCTATATTATAAGAACAAGGGGGTAACAAGTGTATGGACAAAAGCAAAGAAATCAGGAAACTATGCGAGGAAAAGCAAATCCGTATGATTGATTTTAAAATGACGGATATTGACGGACGCTGGCGTCATATTACCATTCCGGTGGAGCGGTTTGGGGAGAATACTTTTACATATGGAATTGGTTTTGATGGTTCCAATTACGGGTATGCGCCGATTGAGAAAAGCGATATGGTATTTTTACCGGATCCGGATACTGCTTATGTGGACCCGTTTGCAGAAGTACCAACGTTAACGATGTGCGGTAATGTATGTACCATTGGAAAGGGCGAAAATACGCCTTTCGACCAATATCCTAAAAATGTCAGCTTAAAAGCGATGGAATATATGAAAGAGAGCGGCATTGCAGACCAGATGATAATCGGACCGGAGTTTGAGTTTTATCTGTTTGACCGTACCCGTTTTGAAGTAACGCCAAAACGCTGCGGTTACTGGGTGGATACCAGACAGGCTGATTGGAACTGCAATCTGGAAGTGCCGGGCAATAACGGTTATGAAGTACCCAGCAAAGGCGGATATCATGTAGCGGCGCCGCAGGATGTAGGATATGATTTGCGCAGCCGGATGTGTATGATGATGGAAGACTGGGGAATTAAAGTAAAATATCATCATCATGAAGTAGGCGGTCCGGGACAGATGGAAATAGAAGTAGAACTTGCTGATATGCCTACGATGGCGGATAATACGATGATTACCAAATATATTATTAAAAATATGGCGGCGAGAGAGGGAAAGACGGCAACATTCCTGCCCAAACCCATTTATCAGGAAGCAGGAAGCGGGCTGCATGTGCATATGCTGCTTATGAAAGACGGGAAACCGTTATTCTATGATGAGAATGGTTATTCAGGGCTTAGCCGCACGGCGCACTATTTTATCGGAGGATTGTTGAAACATATTGCATCCTTATGTGCATTTACCAATCCGTCCACGAACTCGTTCAAGCGTCTGGTTCCCGGATATGAAGCACCTGTTACGGTCGGCTATGCGACATCAAACCGCAGTGCGGTTATTCGTATTCCGGCGTATGCAAAATCTCCGGAAACGAAGAGATTTGAATTGAGAAATCCCGATGCGACGGCAAATCCGTATTATGCATATTCCGCAATTTTGATGGCGGGGCTTGACGGTATTGAGAAACAGATTGACCCTGCAGAAAACGGATGGGGACCTTACGACTTTAATTTATATACGCTTTCCGAGGAAGAACAGAAAAAAATCAAAGGACTTCCGAAATCATTGGGCGAAGCATTAGATGCACTCGAAGCAGACCATGATTATCTGACAAAGGGCGGTGTCTTTCCGCAGAGACTCATTGATATCTGGCTGGAGCGTAAGCGTGCGGAATTAAAGAAAATGGAACAGATTCCAAATCCGGCAGAGTTTAAAATGTATTATGATTTATAAAAAGATTTTTCAGTATTAATGGTATGAGGTGGTACACTTGAATCAGAAATTAAAAGAAAAAATATGGGAATCTCTTTCCGCGGTTCTGCCGATAACGGGAATTGTCATGCTGCTCAGCATCCTGTTAGTTCCGGTCAAATTAGGGACAATGTTTATGTTCATTACCGGAGCCATTATGCTTGTTATCGGCATGGGATTTTTCCAGCTGGGAGCGGAAATAGCAATGACGCCTCTTGGAGAAGGTATCGGCGTGCAAATATCAAAAACCAGACATATTGTGATGATTTGTCTGATTGGTTTTTCCATGGGAGCCATTATTACCATCTCCGAGCCTGATTTACAGGTGCTTGCAAGTCAGGTCCCCTCCATTCCGAATCATATTTTGATTTTAACAGTGGCGGTTGGCGTTGGTATTTTCCTTGCACTGGCGATTGTGAGAATTTTGTTTCAGATTAATCTTTCCACGATACTGATTGTGCTCTATATCATTTTGATAGGGATTTCATTATTGATTGAAAAAGATTTTCTGGCTGTGGCGTTCGATTCCGGCGGTGTGACGACAGGTCCTATGACAGTACCGTTTATTATGGCAATGGGTGTCGGTCTTGCATCGGTCAGAGGTGATAAAAATGCTTCGAGCGACAGCTTCGGTCTGGTAGCGCTCTCGAGTGTGGGACCTGTTCTGGCAGTCTTGCTTTTGGGCTGCTTTTATCACCCTACGCAGGCTGCCTATACAGCGGCTGTAGTTGCGGAGGTGGAGACAACACAGGATGTCGTATGGGAATTTCTGATTAGTGTTCCGCCTTATATAAAGGAAGTACTGGTTTCCTTGCTGCCGGTTGTTGCGGTATTTGTTATTTTCCAGTTACTCAGCCGCCGTTATTTAAAACGTCAGATAAAGCGTGTTTTGATTGGATTTATTTATACCTATATTGGTCTGGTTCTTTTCCTGTGCGGCGTCAATGTCGGTTTTGCACCGGTAGGTTCTTCGCTTGGAAACGATATTGCTTCCGCAAGCTGGAAATGGCTGTTAGTGCCGATTGGTATGCTGATTGGTTACTATATTGTAAAAGCAGAGCCGGCAATACAGGTGTTGAACCATCAGGTAGAAGATGTATCAAACGGAGCGGTATCTGCAAAATCGATGAACAGATGCATGTCCATTGGCGTATCTGTCAGCGTTGGTCTGGCGATGTTGCGTGTTCTGACAGGACTGCCGATTTTCTGGATTATTATACCCGGTTATGTGGCTGCATTGCTTTTATCAAGGTTTGTTCCGAAGATGTTTGTCGGTATTGCTTTCGACTCCGGCGGTGTAGCGAGCGGTCCGATGACAACAACTTTTTTGCTGCCGCTTTGTATGGGAGCGTGTGACGCTGTAGGCGGCAATGTAATGACGGATGCATTCGGAGTCGTAGCATTGGTAGCGCTGACGCCGTTAATCGCTATTCAGATTATGGGAATGGTATATCAATATAAACTGAAGAAAGCAGACGAAGTGGCAATGCGCGTAGAGGTTGTTCCGGATGGTGCGGATGTAATCTTTGAGTTTGAGGAGGATTAGGCAGATGACAGCGAATCGTAAAAAAGCGTCGTATCGAATATTATTACTTATTGCTACGCCTAAGCTGGTAAAAAAAGCAGTGGATTTATTTAATCAGGAAGACGTGCCGATGCAATATCTTTTTCATGCTCAGGGAACAGCTTCGAGTGAAGTCATGGATATGCTTGGACTGGACGGAGTAGATAAAAATATACTGATGAGTATGATGCCCAAAGCGTTTGCAGGAGAGATGTTATCCAAGCTGCAGAAAAAGCTGCATCTTGGCATGCCGAATACCGGGATTGCATTTACGCTTGTGCTTTCCGGAGGCAGCGGACACATTGTTCAGTTAATTGATTCATTACAGCCGGAAGTCAACAGAACATTATTGGAAAGGAATGAAACAGGGATGGCAGGAAGCGAATATTATATGATTATGGCGATAGTAAATCAGGGATTCAGTGAAGAGGTCATGAATGCGGCAAGACCTGTCGGGGCTTCCGGCGGTACTGTTTTCCACAGCAGAAGAATCGGAAGCGCCGAAGCGATGAAATTCTGGAAAATCAGCGTGCAGGAAGAACGGGAGGTGGTTATTATCCTTGCTGCAAAAGACGATAAGCAGGCAATCATGGAAGCAATCGGACAGCAGTGCGGTATGCAGAGCAAGGCACAGGGAATGGTTATGTCGCTGCCTGTTGATGGCGTAGTTGGATTGGATTAAACTATTTTCGGGTATAATTATTTTTGAAAGGGAGTGACACAAGAATGAAAAAATGGGTTTATTTATTTAGTGAAGGTGATATGAGCATGCGCAATCTTCTCGGAGGTAAAGGCGCAAATCTGGCGGAAATGACAAGCATTGGTCTGCCGGTTCCTCAGGGCTTCACCATCACCACCGAGGCCTGCACCCAGTATTATGAGGACGGCCGCAAGATTAACGACGAAATCATGGGTCAGATTATGGACTATGTGGCGGAGATGGAAAAAATCAACGGCAAAAAATTTGGCGATCTGAATAATCCCCTGCTTGTGTCCGTGCGTTCCGGCGCACGCGCTTCCATGCCCGGAATGATGGACACTATCCTAAACCTTGGTCTGAACGATGATGTTGTTTCAGCTATGATTGCCGGTAACTCTGATCCGGCATTTGAGCGTTTTGTATATGATTCCTACAGACGTTTTATTCAAATGTTCTCGGACGTGGTCATGGAAGTGGGCAAGAAATATTTTGAACAGTTGATTGACAAGATGAAAGAGGAGAAAGGCGTTAAGTTTGATATTGAACTTACTGCCGCCGATTTGAAGACTCTTGCAGAGCAATTCAAGACTGAGTATAAGAATCAGCTGGGAAAGGATTTCCCCTCTGACCCTGTAGAGCAGCTGAAGCTGGCTATCGAGGCTGTGTTCCGTTCCTGGGATAATCCCCGTGCAAACGTATACCGCCGTGACAATGATATACCTTATTCCTGGGGTACTGCGGTAAACGTAATGCCCATGGTATTCGGCAACCTGAACGATCAGTCCGGAACGGGTGTCGCGTTTACCCGTGATCCCGCAACCGGTGAAAAGAAGCTGATGGGTGAGTTTCTTAAAAATGCTCAGGGCGAGGATGTGGTGGCAGGTGTCCGCACACCTATGCCTATCGCGCAGATGGAGCAGGAGTTTCCTGCGGCATATGGGGAATTTATTAAAGTATGTGAGATTCTGGAGAATCATTATCATGATATGCAGGATATGGAGTTTACCGTTGAAAATCAGAAGCTGTATATGCTGCAGTGCCGTAATGGGAAAAGAACTGCTCAGGCGGCTTTGAAGATAGCATGTGACTTGGTGGATGAGGGACACAAGACCGAGGCGGAGGCAGTTGCCATGATTGATCCCCGTAACCTTGATACCTTGCTGCATCCCCAGTTTGATGCTGCCGCTCTGAAAGCGGCTGCTCCAATAGGCAGAGGGCTTGGCGCTTCTCCCGGAGCCGCGTGCGGTAAAATCGTATTTTCAGCCGAGGACGCAGAGGTCTGGGCGGCAAGAGGCGAGAAAGTGGTTTTGGTTCGTTTGGAGACCTCTCCCGAGGATATTACAGGCATGAAGGTATCCCAGGGTATTCTCACCGTCCGCGGCGGCATGACTTCCCATGCGGCAGTTGTGGCTCGTGGTATGGGTACCTGCTGTGTGTCCGGTTGCGGCGATATTGCTATGAATGAGGCTGATAAGAAGTTTACCCTTGGCGGGCAGGAGTTCCATGAGGGAGATTATATTTCCATCGACGGTACCACCGGAAATATTTATGGAGGACAGATTAAGACCGTTGACGCAACCATCGCAGGTGAGTTCGGACGTGTTATGGCATGGGCGGACAAGTACCGTAAGCTGAAAGTGCGTACCAATGCGGATACTCCTGCAGACGCAAAGAAAGCTCGTGAGCTAGGGGCAGAGGGTATCGGTCTTTGCCGTACCGAGCACATGTTTTTTGAGGAGAGCAGAATTGCCGCATTCCGCGAGATGATCTGCTCCGATACTGTTGAGGAGAGAGAAGCGGCGCTGGACAAGATTCTTCCTTACCAACAGGGCGATTTTGAAAAGCTGTACGAAGCTCTTGAGGGATGTCCGGTTACCATTCGTTTCCTAGATCCCCCTCTGCATGAGTTTGTTCCCACCGAGGAGGCTGACATTGAGAAGCTGGCGCAGGCGCAGGGAAGGTCTGTGGAGGAAATTAAGACTTTCATTGCTTCACTGCATGAGTTTAACCCCATGATGGGGCACAGAGGATGCCGTCTTGCGGTTACGTATCCTGAAATTGCAAAGATGCAGACTAAGGCTGTCATCCGTGCGGCAATCAATGTGATGAAAGCACATCCGGACTGGATCATCAAGCCGGAGATCATGATTCCTCTTGTTTGTGAAGTCAAGGAGCTTAAAGTAGTCAAGAAGATCGTTGTTGAGACTGCCGATGCCGAGATCGCTGCGGCAGGAAGCAGCATGGAGTATGAAGTGGGTACCATGATTGAAATTCCTCGTGCGGCTCTCACGGCAGATGAGATTGCAAAGGAAGCTGATTTCTTCTGCTTCGGTACGAACGACCTGACCCAGATGACTTTCGGCTTTTCCCGTGATGACGCCGGAAAGTTTTTGGACGCTTATTATGACAGTAAAATCCTTGAGAACGATCCTTTCGCAAAGCTCGACCAGATCGGCGTAGGCAAGCTGATGGAGATGTCCATCAAGCTGGGCAAGCCTGTAAATCCCAAGCTTCACGTTGGCATCTGTGGAGAGCATGGCGGAGATCCTTCTTCCGTAGAATTCTGCCACAAGATTGGACTGGACTACGTTTCCTGTTCTCCTTTCCGCGTGCCTA
>CAZKOR010000154.1:0-3913 GCA_964554405.1 uncultured Bacteroides sp.
GATGCCGTCCATGTCTATGATTTCTCCCGCAAAAAACAGGTGCGGGATATATTTTGATTCCAACTGATTCGTCAATTCCTCTGCCGGAATTCCTCCGGCGCTGACCTGCGCCTGTTCAAATCCGTTTGTTTCCCGTACGGAGACAGTCAAATGTTTGTATAATCTTTCGATTGTCTTTCGCTTCGCTGCCGGGATGTTATCTGCCGCGTCATGCGCTCTGCATCCTGCAAGCTTAATGATAAGTTGATTAATTTTTTTATTGGATATTCCGGTCAGAAACTGCTCTAGTGTCTGTCCATGCTGCCTTTCCCATCTCTCCTGCCAAAAGATATCATAAGACTGTGCGCTTTGATTCGGTAAAAAATCAATGATAACGCTTACCTTTTTCCGATGATACAGCGCATAGGCAGCCTGTCTGCTGAACTGAAATACCGGAATGCCTGATATTCCATAATCTGTCAGTTGTAATTCTCCCTGTACACTGTTTTTTTCTTCTCCGTCAATACAAAGTGTCAGCTTCGCTTCGATACGGACACCGGACACCATTTTAAAAAAATCTTCAAAACAACGCAGCTGCACTAATGCAGGAACAACGGTATTAATATGGTGGCCAAGTTTTTCCGCCAGCCTAAACCCATTTCCATCCGAGCCCGTCTTCGGAGCCGCCATGCCGCCGCAGGCAAGAATGACCGCATCATAGGTCCGAACCCCCACAGGAGACGTAATCTGTAATTTTTTATCCGGCTGCAAAGAAGTAATGATACTGTCAGTATAAACGCGTACTTTATATTGTTCCAGCGAAAAGCGCAAAATATCCAGTACCGTTGACGCCTGTTCCGACAAGGGATAGAGATATCCGTTTCTATCTTTTATGAGCATTCCGTGCTGATTAAAAAAGGCAACCGTCTCCCGCACTCCAAATATGGGAAACAAATTGTCATATAATGATACGGCGCTTCCGTAATAGGCATTTTTCTGCATATCCAGATTGGAAAAATTACATTTGCCGTTTCCGGTAGCGAGCAATTTCTTCCCCACTCTGTCATTTCTTTCATACAGGTCTACCAAAGCGCCCGCATCAGCCGCCTGAATGGCTGCCATCATACCGGCGGCGCCCCCGCCTATCACTGCAATTTTTTTACTCATCACATTCCCTGTCTTTATTTTAGTTCGTATGACAATATATACGCTTGTATTATATCAGAAGACGAAATGAAAAGCAATTAAATTTAGCATCAACTTGAGTAAGATTCCAGAAAATGATATATTTCCTGCTCATCTTCTATATATTTACCCTGAATAATTTCACTTTGCAATTTTTCATCTAAATTGGATAACAGAATGTCCGTGTTTAAATATACCGTCTGTTTGTCTCCCTCATAAACAATAACGTAATGGTCTGCGACCATAATATAATATCCCTCGTTTTCCTCTTCCGTCCGATAATACTTGCAAATAACAACTCTGTCTTTTGAAAAACTGGAAAGTTCAGAATTTTGAAAACCAAGTTTTAAATCCGATAGCGCCGGATTCTTATCATATAAATCCAGTTCTTCTATCAGTTCGACTCTGTCAAGCCCGATATATTTCACCGGAACCTGCTCTTCTTTTTCCTGCACTGTTCCATCTAAAAGATTGATTTCTTCTATCAGATAACGTGTGTCCGCCGTAATGACCGGCGCTTTCTCCATTGCAGTCTCAATTACCTGCGCTTGTTCTTCCTCTACGTCGTCCACTGTTTTTTCCGCCGCTTGCCGTGCCGCCGCTTTCTTTTCGTTTTGCTGTCCATATTTATTCGGATAAAAAAACTGCTCTGCTTTTATAGTCGCGTAACTTCCGGCGCCGAACATAAGTCCCGCCATAATAAAAAAAAGACTGATACGTTTTACAATCCTCATTTTCGGTCAATTCCTGCCCTTTCTAAAGGTTTTATGTAATCAGTATCAGTCAAAAAAATTTTTTTATTCAAAATTTATCGTAATACACCAATCAGCCGCCCAATTGCAATCATAAGTCCGCCAAACGGAATGTCGGCCAGTTCTGCCTCATTTAAGACACGCAGTACCATAAGAAGAAGAATATAAAAAATGGTACCGATAAGGCAGCCGATTAAAATCGTTGGTAAATTGCCTACGAAACTTAAGAGAGCTTTGCCAAGAAGCATTACCACCAGTCCGGCAACAGCCGCCGATACAGCCGGAAAAGCAACAGAATACAGCCATTCCTGACGGTATTGTATTTTTCTGGCAGCAAAGACGAAGCAAAGAACTGCCAGTATCAAAGTAAAGAGGATGACGGAATATAAAATCCCCTCAGCACCCATCAGTCCTTTTTTAACCATGAAGAAAGCTGCTGCAAAATGAACGGCTAACGCAATGATAATGGAAAGAAAAAGCTCCTTTAGCATATGCAGTTTTAATAAAAGCTGTCCAAACAGATAAACAATCCCATATAAGAAAATAATAACGGTTCCCTGTTTTAAAAGACTGACTGCCTGTGTATTCTCACCCTGATATAATCCGTCTATAAAAGCTTCGGCAAGCACCGCAAGATAAACTGCTATCGGGAATGCCGTAACACATAATTTTTTAACCGCACTGCTAATGCGCTCACGTGTAATATGATACTCTTCTTTTTCATAAGCTGTAATCGCTTTTGCGGTGTTTCCATGTACAGCCAGACAAACAAGCGCTGCGCCGATTCCTGTCAGCACCGCGAATTTTCCGTAATAAGAACCCCAAAGAGCCGTTCTTGTATCGGCAAGCTCCTTATAATTCATGCAGTAATTAAAAAAGCGCTGGTCTATCAGCATAAAAACATTGAGAAGAATAGCAGAAAGAGCAGGCGGAATGCTGTTTGCAAAAAGCATTCCCGTAATCTCTCCGTCGCTTTCCATTCTTCTTCCGCTATCCTGCGATAGCTGTCTTTTCCACGTACCGGAATATATGATAAAGACAAACAGCAAGTAAATCAACGTAATTAACTGTGAAATGATGATACCCACTACAACACCCAAAGCGCCATATGCATATGCCGCCATATTGTTTTTGATAAGCGCTTCCACTTTCTGCCCATATTCATAGAAAATTCTTCCCCCCGAAAGCGATGCAATAACCATCGCAATTTTCTCAATATATTGGGAATGTGCCACCAATACGCCAAAACCATTGCCGTTAAAATATCCCCTGAGCACATTGACTAGTGCAGTCAGTATAAGTGCAGGCGCTGCGGCAATAATTGCTTTTTTACTCATGGATTCCAATACCAGAACTTCTGAAAGAAAATCGGACGCACACGCTATGATAAGCGCAAAAAAAACGCTTACAATAAGAGAAATTTTAAAGGCAATTTGAAATACTTTTCTGGCGCATTTATACTGCGCTCTTTTCATCCGGTAACGAATCAGACCTGCCATTGTCCTGGAAATACCGTAGGAAAATATAAGAGCGCATAAAATGAACAGTTCATATGCCGGTGCAAACAGTGCAATTCCTGTATCACCAATCACTCTGGAAAGAGGAATCCGCATTCCCAAGCTGATGATATACGTAATGATACCCGCATATACCGTCATATTGCTTTTTGCATCTTTCCGGTCTTTTATTCCACCGGAAAGATTATTTTTCTTCTGTATCTTCATATTCATGCCTTTCGTTTCTAATCTCTGGTAAACCTAAGCTGCGTGAGCACACTCTCCTGTTTCTGTTCCATAATAGCAGCTTCTTTATCCGTCATATGGTCATAGCCGCATAAATGAAACATACTGTGCGCTATAAGAAATGCAAATTCGCGAAGTTCGCTGTGTCCATACTCTTTTGCCTGCTCCATAGCCTTATCCACGGAAATCACAATATCTCCAAGTATCAGTTCCCCGCTGTCCGGGTCAAAATAGTCTGCCTCATTTTCCTCTGCC
>CAZKOR010000154.1:4013-9363 GCA_964554405.1 uncultured Bacteroides sp.
TCATTTTCAACGTAAAAAGTCATAGTATAATTTCTCCCCGCTGAAAATTTTCTTCATTTCCCGTATTTGTGCAATCGAGATATCGCTTTCCCACAATTCTCCCGATTTTAATTTTGTATCAAAAATGGTATCTATGATTTTATCATAATCCAATTCCGCCTTAGGATCCTTTGCAAACAACTTGAAAATAGACGAAACGATACAATCCGTAAACATCAAAACCGTCGTCTCTTTTGCAATAATTTTCATCGTCGGGTCTACATATTCCCTGAGGATTCTTCTCGTATCCGGCGGAATATGATATTCCTTACAGATTTCCTCGACATTTTCCCATGTATTTTCCCCTTTTAAAATGCCGATTCTGTGATAATAGCCGCATGATTTCACCACAACGTCATTCAGTCCAAGGCGCTTGGCAATTTTATCACTTAAATATGCGGTATGTACAGCATGATAATACTCGTCCTTATTCAGTTCTTTTAACTGTACTAACAGCGGACATTCCGGGTCATTTAAATCCATATATTTATCCCTGTCTCTGTGAATCACGCTGTTACTGAATATTTTCAAAATAATCAAAAGCAGAATAAAGTTTAACATCAGATTGATTGCCACAAACATATACTGTGACAACGAAAAACGCGCCTGCTCAAACAACATGATATTCGTACAAAGGCAGACCGCCAGTGCAATCAGGGAAATAAAAATCGGCAGACCGACTTTAAACGTTTCATTCAATCTGCTAAATACCATAATTCCTACAAGACCGCTGAAAAAATAAAGTAAAAATTCACGGCAGCTTCCGGTATCCGCTAATAAAACCGAGAGCATCAGACAGACACTTCCGGCAGCAAGACCGACAATGCTGTTGGAAAAAAGACTTAAAATAACAAATACGATTAAAAACGGCCACCCTGAAGCCGGCAGCAGCGGAAAACAAATCGCAAGAAAAAGTCCTCCCAGATAAAACAGTATAAACCGCCTGTAATCACCCTGATGCTCATAATAATATAATTGATAAACTTCACTTGCTTTCAGGGCAAAGATAACGATTCCCGTACCGAGCATTACCATAATGATATAGCATATCATTTCATTCATATCGCGCCGATATATGAGACTTCCCAGCCCTGCAACCGCTCCGGAGATGAGAAACATTACCACAAGCACGAGTATTTTCATAATATATGTCTTTTTTGTTGACTTTACTTCCTGTTTCGTGTTATTTTCTTCCATATTCTAAATTCCTGTTCCTGCGTTTTTTATCATAACTTTTCACGCTATTTTTATCAGAATTGTTTTTTGCTTCGTATGTTTCATACGCTTTGACAATTTTCTGTACTAACGGATGTCTGACAACGTCCTTGCTTGTTAAGTTGCAAAACGCGATATCGTCTATTTTGGAAAGTACTTTTACCGCTACGTCCAGTCCCGATTTCGCATCCGGCGACAAATCTTTCTGTGAAGCGTCTCCGGTAACCACTACTTTAGAGCCAAACCCGATTCTGGTTAAAAACATTTTCATCTGCGCCGGAGTTGTATTCTGCGCCTCATCCAAAATAATATAGGCATTATCCAGCGTCCGTCCTCTCATATAAGCAAGCGGAGCCACCTCAATCAGACCTTTTTCCATATTTTTGGCAAAACTCTCCGCTCCCATAATCTGGTAGAGCGCATCATATAAAGGACGCAGATAAGGGTCTACCTTACTTTGTAAATCTCCCGGTAAAAATCCCAGTTTCTCGCCTGCCTCTATTGCCGGCCGCGTCAGAATGATTCTGCTTACCTCATTATTTTTAAAAGCAGTGATTGCCATTGCCATAGCAAGATATGTCTTACCTGTTCCGGCAGGTCCCAGTCCGAATACAATCATATGATTTCTGATTGCGTCAACATACTGCTTCTGCCCTAATGTCTTAGGTTTGACAGGTTTTCCGCTCATGGTATGGCAAATGCAGTCTCCGTCAATCGTAAGAAGCACTTCTTCCTTACTTTCCTTTCCCAACTCAATGGCATAATCAATATTCTGTTCCTGTAACACATTTCCTCTTCTGGACAGCGTAACAAGCTCATCTATCGTTCTCGCCGCTTTCTCTACATTCTCTTTTCTGCCGCTTATCTTAACGGAGCCGTCACGGTTGACAATCATCACATGAAAATCATCTTCCAACTTTTTGATATAAGTATCATATTCCCCGAAAAGATTCTGCATATGTTCCATCGGAACATCCATTTTAATTGAAAAATCTTCCATACTGCTATTCTATCGTTACCTCTTCACTTTCCGTAACAGGAATCTGCTGTGTCTGATTATTCGTTTTTGTCACAGCTTCTTCCACCAACTGCATTCTGACATGTAAAATCCATTTATCTGTGTTCTTACTTATTGTAACATTTTTTTCCGCAATTTCTACCCCTTTTTCCTCTAAAATCTGTAATATTTTATTCCACTCTGCGTCCATAATCGCCTGCATCTCTTCTTCCGTATGTATTTTTTGTGTTAAATGGTACTCTTTGGCATATTTTGTGCCGTAATAAAACGGTACAAAAAGATGGTCTAAGAGCTGCACCTGTTTTTTCTCCCCCAGAATATCATACGTTTCATAATTCACTTTACCAACGGAAAAATTCCACTCTTTATCCCGAAAACCAAGTAACAGTATTTTTTTCTCATTTCCTGAATACTCTTTTTCTTCATAGGCGGTCGCTTTGTCTACGGAAAGCGTTTTTTCATAAGCAATCAAAATATCTGCATCCGCTTCATAATACTGATACATACGCACTGTTGTATCATCATTATAGACCGGTACTGCGCCGCTTACAAGAATCTGTCCTTTCTCTACGATATCACCGACCGCCACTTGCGGAACGCCTTTTCGTGTAATCATATACACAATCACACCGTCTTTTGACGCAACGATATCTTTGCCGGTCTCCATATCGCTATTTGGTATCACGGCAGTTTCGCCTTGTTCACCGGAATTACCATAATCAGGCATCTCATTTTCCCTTATCTGAATCATCAGCGTTGTGCCGTCTACTTTCAGGGATGCCCATGTAATCATATCATATTCTTCCCTGAGCTGCATTTCCAATTCTTCTATCTGCAAATCTGCCTTTTTCATCGCTGTATGAACGCCCTGGCTTTCCAGATAATCCATCAACACATCTTCTGTCAGTGAATAGTTTCCTTCTATTTGAATATCCCATATATAACGCGCGGTAATCATCCAGAATAAAAAACAGATAAGAAGCCCGATAACAAATATTTTGCGTTTTTTCATTTTAGGCACAAAAAAAGGCAGTCCATGTCTTTGTAAAACGGATGCCCTTGTTCCGGTTTTTCTAAGCAGCGTTTTCAAGGCAAAAAAACCGTCTATACTGACTTTCATCGTATCATAGTCGCCGTGATTTTCAATATCCCATACTAAAATATCATGATTTCCGCACAGATTTAAGAACCTTTCCCTGGAATATCCCCACACCTTAATGGAAACATAGCCTTTCATATATTGAATCCAATGAAGCATAAAATACCATGCCTTTCCCAGTTTCTGCAAACATCCCTAAAAATAGCGGACACTTTCAATGCTGCCGCCTATTTTCATATCTTCATTCGTATAATAATCAATGGACAGCCTTTTCCCCTGAAAAGAGATTTTACAGTTTTTTCCCTGCAACACAATGGATTCTTTTGTATATTCTAAAATGCCTTTGTAGTTTTCAATAAATGCCTCTCTGTTCCCCGTTATTGTCACGATAGCATCTCCAAGCATAGTGTCTTTGGGGAGTTTCAAGGATTCTACGATAATTTCTTTTTGTCTGGATAATGAAGTTCTTGCAATTTTTCTCATAGTAATCTATATGAGAAAAAATGAGTTTTCATGCCTTTTTAGGCTATTATCTTATGATGCATTTAATAAAACTTTTGCGTTCTATCGGCTGCCCGGTGTAAGCATATGCCTTTAAAAAGCGCTCTTTTGCCGCTTCCAGTTTTTCCCTGTCATTTGCATGAATCGTGGCAAGGGATTCTCCCTTTTTCACATAATCACCGGCTTTTTTATGCAAAATCAATCCGACCGATAAATCAATTTCGCTTTCCTTTGTCTCTCTGCCGCCGCCCAAAATAAGGGAGCAGATGCCGATTTCATCACAGATGATTCTTTCAATATATCCCTCTTTTTCCGATAGGATTTCTTCTACGATAGATGCCTGCGGCAGCAGGGATGTATCATAAACCGCTGCTTCGTCACCGCCCTGCGCTTTCACAAATTCCGCAAGTTTATCCAGTGCGCTTCCGTCAGCTATCACACTTCCTAACATAGTTTCCGCCTGCCCCACATTTTCGGCGCACCCGCCCGCTATTAACATCTGTGCGCCAAGCGTCATACATAATTCTACGAAATCCTTGGGGCCTTCCCCCTGTAATGTTTCTATCGCTTCTTTTACTTCCAGCGCATTGCCGATTGCATTACCAAGCGGCTGATCCATATCCGAAACGACGGCGATTGTCTTTTTGCCCGCATGCTTTCCAAGCGATACCATCTCTTTTGCAAGCGCTTTAGCATCCTCTTCATTTTTCATAAATGCGCCGCTTCCCGTTTTCACGTCAAGCACAATGGCATCGGCTCCGGAAGCCAGTTTCTTGCTCATTATAGAACTGGCAATCAAAGACATATTATCTACCGTTGCCGTCACATCCCGTAAAGCATACAGTTTTTTATCCGCAGGCGCAATGTCAAGCGTCTGTCCCATAATGGAAATGCCAATCTGATTAACCTGCTTCCTAAAATGTTCGGAAGAAATACTTGTGGAAAAACCCGGAAAACTTTCCAATTTATCAATGGTTCCGCCGGTATGCCCAAGGCCTCTTCCGCTCATTTTCGCTATTTTTACATCACATGCCGCTACCATGGGGGTGAGCGCAATAGAAGTCTTATCCCCTACACCCCCGGTAGAATGTTTATCCACTTTTACACCTTCAATATCCGATAAATTGAGGATGTCCCCGCTTTTTGCCATCGCCATTGTTAAATCGGCGGTTTCTTCCGGCGTCATTTTCTGAAAATAAATCGCCATCATCATTGCCGACATCTGATAGTCGGGGATGTTACCTGCCGTATACTCCGTAATCATAAAATTAATTTCTTCCTTGCTAAGCGTTCCGCCGTTACGTTTTTTAATAATCAAATCATACATTCTCATAACACTGCACTTCCTTTACTTATGATACGGTTCCCCGTTTATAATCCGGAACCCCCGGTAAATCTGCTCCAATAAAATGACCCGCATCAACTGGTGCGGGAAAGTCATATGGGAAAAACTAAGCGCCATATCCGCCTGTCTGCAT
>CAZKOR010000155.1:0-4267 GCA_964554405.1 uncultured Bacteroides sp.
TGAGTGATACCAAGTTTGTACCGGGATTTGTGAATATGAATACGCCGCCTGAAGAAGTCATGGCAGAAGTGACTGAATTAGTCAATCAAATGGGGATTGGTGAGTATGATATTCAGGGAGGCGGATATTTTGCCTGTTGGATTGCGGACGATGATGCTATGAGCAGTGAGGAATATTATAATTCGCTCTATCTTGCCAATATGGGATACGGTGTGCATCTTTACAGAGTAGAGGATGGTATTCCCATTACTTATACTCATGAAGACGGCGGCGTTGTTAGTATGGATAGTGAAGAATTGTTACAAGCTATTGAAAACAGGAAAGATGTTGTTTTTAAAGCAGCACGCTGGCCTTATGAAGAAATGACGTTTATTTATACGAGTGACGGTCTCCGTACATTTGAGTGGATAAATCCTTATATCATCGAGGATATGTCAGAGGAGTATGTATTTCTTCTTCCGTTTTCCGATATCAGCAATATTTTTGAGGAGATGTTGTTGAAAAAACAGGCGGATAGTTTCAACAACGAAGGGGATACGGTTGAAATTCAGGTAGATAAGGTAGTTTTAAGCTATATGAGAATCAGGGATAAAGATTCTTTGGAGAACATTGAAGGCACTTTGGTTCCGGTGTGGGATTTCTTTGGCACCAAAACCTTTAGAAATGCGGCGGGAGAAGTGGATCTTGTAGTTGACAATGCGTATGATGGAGTTATGCCTGAGAGCCTGATGACGATTAATGCTATGGACGGAACGATTGTGGACAGATGGGCAGGATACTGATAAAATATAATAAAAACAGTAGATTGGCTGTTGTTCAGGAAGGGTAATCAAAATGGCGTCAATTATGGAGAAAATACAGTTAGAATCTGTCAAGGAGATTATATTGGAGGCAAGCTGTCTGTTTGCAGACAGAAAAGCTGCGGAACATAGGAAAACGAAGGGTGTGGCGGATTATGTAACGGCAGTGGATTTTGAGGTACAGAAATTTATCCGGGAGAATCTGGCGAAACTTTATCCGGAAATCCAGTTTTTAGGAGAGGAAAAAGATAACGGAGAAATTGATATGGACGGCATAACGTGGGTGCTTGACCCGGTGGACGGCACGACTAATCTGATTCATGATTACCGGGCAAGTGCCATATCGTTAGCGTTATTAGAACACAGAGAACCGGTGCTTGGGATTGTATATCATCCGTACCTGAAAGAAATGTTTTGTGCGCAGAAGGGGAAAGGCAGTTTCTGCAACGGCGAAAAAATTCATGTGAGCGATGCTGATACGATGCAGGAAAGCCTGATTGCAGTCGGTACGTCACCATATAATAAGAAGCTGGCAAAAGAGCTGTTCCCCATATTTCAGAATATTTTTGTAAAATGTCAGGATATCAGAAGAAGCGGCTCTGCAGCAATTGATTTAGCTTATGTGGCAGCAGGGAGATTAGAGGGTTTTTTGGAAAAAGAGTTGAAAATATGGGATTTTGCGGCAGGAATGCTGTTAGTGCGTGAGGCAGGCGGCAAGGTAACGGATTTTAGTGGAGCGGACTTGCAGGCAAAAACAATGTCGGGTGTCATTGCCGGGAACGCAGCAATTGCAGGATGCCTATGGGAAGAAATAAAATAGAACAAATGTTCTAAAATCTCTTGCATATAGAATAGATATATGATACAATACAAGCAGAACATATGTTCTAATATGCGAGAGGATAAAGTTTGCAAAATGGAAGTAAGAATTGCTCCGGAAATGTCTATTATGGAGAAATTGAATATTCTGGCCGATGCTGCGAAGTATGACGTTTCCTGCAGTTCCAGCGGTTCCTCCCGCAAAGGGGATGGAAAGGGAATCGGAAATACGGTGGCATCGGGTCTTTGTCATAGTTTTGCTGCGGATGGACGCTGCATTTCTCTTTTGAAGATTCTATTTACCAATGAATGTATTTTTGACTGTAAATATTGTATGAACAGGAAGTCCAACGATGTGCCGAGGGCTTCTTTTACCCCTGATGAAGTCTGTGAATTGACGATGGAATTTTACAGACGTAATTATATAGAAGGTTTATTTTTAAGTTCCGGTATTTTATATAGTCCTGATTACACGATGGAGTTGATTTGCCAGACACTTTATAAGCTGCGCACAGTGCATCAGTTTCAGGGATATATTCATGTAAAAGCGATTCCGGGAGCGGACCCTGTACTGATAGAAAAAGCCGGATTTCTGGCAGATAGAATGAGCGTGAATCTGGAGCTGGCAACGGCGGAAAGTTTGCAGAAACTGGCGCCGAATAAGCATAGGAAGACGATTTTACGGCCGATGAAGCAGATACAGAACGGGATTGCGATGAATCGTGACGAGATGGTTTTATATAACCATGCACCGCGTTTCTGCGAAGCGGGACAGTCTACACAGATGATTATCGGTGCAACACCGGAGAGCGATTACCAGATTATGTCAGTGGCGGAGAGTCTGTATCAGAAATTTTCTTTAAAAAGAGTCTATTATTCCGCATTCGTCAATGTAAATCAGGATAAAGAGTTGCCGGCACTGCCCGGCGGACCGCCGCTTTTAAGGGAACATCGTTTGTATCAGGCGGACTGGCTGCTGCGTTTTTATGATTTTACGGTAGAGGAACTTCTGACTGAGAACCGCCCTAATTTTAATATGATGATAGACCCGAAAGCGGATTGGGCAGTCAGGCATCTGGAATTGTTTCCGGTGGAAATCAACCGCGCCGATTATCACCTATTGCTTAGAATCCCCGGCATTGGTGTGAAAAGTGCAAAGCGGATTGTCAGTGCAAGGCGTTTTGGAAGATTAACGTTTGAGGATTTAAAGAAAATAGGCGTTGTGTTAAAGCGAGCCTTATATTTTATTACCTGCAGCGGAAAGATGATGTATCCGACAAAAATAGAAGAAAATTATATCGTAAGGAATCTGACCTATCAGACGCTTACCGGCAGAAAAGAAAGACAGCTTTTTTCTTCGGACGGGATACAGTATGAGCAGATGAGTTTATTTTCTTAATGTAGCGGTAAGATGAAAATGAAAGGATTGACATGACACAGGAAGAATATTTTATTTGTGAAGATTCCATAGAGGGCGTTTTTACGGGGATTTATGATGCTTATGCCTTGCGGATAGGGCATGAGCATATTCATCTGCAAATCGGTGAAGAAGAAAATTATAGATTATTTGCCTACTACAGGAATAGTCTGCCGGATTCCGTTAAAACTAGAAAAGTAGCAGAAACGATACAAAAGCGTCTGGGAACGGAAGTTTATATGAGTATCTGCCGTGCGCTCGCTACGGAAGATACCGGAAAGGCACAGGCAGTCTATCAGACCGTCGTTGATGGTATTACGAATGGGAGTGGCAGAAGGGTATTGGAAAATGTTGCAAATCCTTATGTGGAACTTGTGTTTCGGCTGGCAAGAAGCGCGGGCAATGAAATTCACAGAATGATGGAATTTGTACGGTTTCAGGAACTGAAACAGGGCATTTTGTATTCTAAAATAGGGCCTAAATGTAATGTTGTTTCCTTTATTATGCCGCATTTTGCGGACAGGCTGCCATTAGAGAATTTTATCATTTATGATGAAAAGAGAAATTTATACGGCGTACATCCGGCAAAGAAAGACTGGTATCTGGTGTCGGGATGGGAAATTCCTACAGAGGACACGCTGCAGATGTCGGTAGCAGAGGAGACATATCAGGAGCTTTTTACTATGTTTTGTCAAACCATTGCCATCAAAGAACGTAAAAATTTGAAATTACAGCAGCAGATGCTGCCTTTACGCTTTCAGGAATACATGGTTGAATTTTGTAAAAAGTGAAAAAAATTCATTTATTGGAAGAATTTACTATTTACAAATAAGAAGAATGGAGTATAATAACAGCAATAAATAAAAAGGGAAAAGATTTTCCGGTTTGCACATAATCAAAATGAAAAGGAGGGTGTTTATAGTGATGCAGCACAGAATTAAATTACGGCCAGATGAAGTAAACGAGTTTGTGGCGGCGGCTACGAGATGTATGTTTGACGTGGATATTTCTTATAACAGCTTCATAGTAGATGCCAAATCCATCATTGGTGTGTTGGGTTTGAATTTTGACCAGATATTGACAGTTTCCTGCAATGGTTATGATGCTGATTTTGAAAAATATCTTAGAAAATTTGCCGTAGCTTGTTAAGCGGCCAAAATACAATGTACTTCATTGACTCCCTGTACAGGAATCTATAGTGTCCTGGCGGGGAGTTTTTTGATAAAATAAA
>CAZKOR010000155.1:4367-9191 GCA_964554405.1 uncultured Bacteroides sp.
TCCGGAGATATTGACAACCGGAAAGCTTCGGCGCCGGATGCCATGCAGGAGGGCGGGCGCATTCACCGCATGATTCAGAGACGGATGGGAGCGGACTATCATGCGGAAGTCGGATTGCGTTTTGTTTATCCGACCACGCAGTATGATATTATCATTGAAGGGCGCGCTGACGGTATTATTATTCCGACAGGGAATGCGGATGCCGCTATGGTGACGGTTGACGAAATCAAAGGAACTTATCATGATATTGTAAAGATGAAACAGCCTGTTCCGGTTCATTTGGCACAGGCAAAATGTTATGCTTATATTTATGCCGCGCAGAATAATCTGGATGCTATTGCGGTGAGAATGACCTATTGCCAGTTAGAAGAGACTAACACGGCGGATATTAATCCGGATGCCATCCGCTATTTTCATTCTGAATATACGTTTACGCAGTTAAAAGAGTGGTTTGAAGAGGTGATGAAGCAGTATCAGAAATGGGCGGATTTTAGTTTTGAATGGCAGAAATTACGGCAGGCGTCCATTAAGAAACTGGAGTTTCCCTTTCCTTACAGAGAAGGGCAGAAAGAGCTGGCTTCTTATGTCTATCAGACCATTTATCATAAAAGAAAGCTCTTTATTGAGGCTCCTACCGGTGTCGGCAAGACCATTTCCACGGTATTTCCGGCTGTGAAAGCGATTGGTGAGGAAATCGGGGAAAAAATTTTCTATCTGACGGCGAAGACTATCACAAGAACGGTTGCGGAAGATACTTTTCAACTCTTACGAAATAAGGGATTGCAGTTGAAAACGGTTGTTTTGACGGCAAAAGAGAAAATATGTTTTTTAGAGGAAATGGAATGTAATCCGGAAGCCTGCCCTTATGCAAAAGGGCATTATGACAGGATAAATGACGCCATGTTTGATTTGTTGACGCATGAGGATGGTTTTTGCAGAGAGAAAATAGAAGAGTATGCAAAGAAATATCAGGTCTGTCCGTTTGAAATGTGTCTGGATATGAGTCTGTTTTCCGATGCCGTTATCTGCGATTATAACTATGTTTTTGACCCGCATGTATATTTACGGCGCTTTTTTGCAGAGGGAAACAAAGGAGAATACCTGTTTTTAATTGATGAAGCGCACAATCTTGTCGAACGCGGCAGGGAAATGTACAGCGCCGTTTTGAAAAAGGAAGACTTTTTGCAGTTAAAAAGGACGGTGAAGGACTATTCTCCAAAACTGGAAAAGCAGTTGGAAAGATGTAATAAGGAACTGTTAAACTTAAAGCGGGAGTGCGAGGATTATAAATTAGAAGATAATATTTCTGCTTTTGTGATAGCACTTGGACGTTTAAACAGCGGGATGGAGGACTATCTGGAGGAGCATGAGACAAGTCCGGTGCGTCAGGAGATTCTGGAATTTTATTTTGAAGTGTCTCATTTTTTAAGTATTTATGAGTTGGTGGATGAAAATTATGTTACATATACGCAGATGAACGGGGACGGCAGTTTTTTCATAAAACTGTTTTGTGTCAATCCGGCAAATAATTTGAGAGAGTGCATGATGCGGGGGCGGAGTACGATTCTGTTTTCCGCAACGCTTTTGCCGATTCAGTATTATAAGACGCTGCTCGGCGCGGAAGAGGGGGATTATGAAGTCTATGCGAAGTCGGTTTTCCAGCCGGATAAAAGAGGGCTCTATATCGGCAGGGATGTGACAAGCAAATATACAAGACGAAGCGAGATGGAATATTATAACATTGCTTCTTATATTTATGAAACTGTAAAGAGCCGGCATGGGAATTACATGGTCTTTTTCCCGTCACATGCTTTTCTAAGAGAAGTATACGACAGTTTTATGGAATACTTTGCAGAGGATGAGATAGAGTGCATTGTACAGGAGGATTATATGAACGAACGTTCCAGAGAAGAATTCCTTAACCGTTTTACGGGAAATGAGGACTGCAATCTGGAAAGTGTGATTCATATGGATATTGAGGTGGAGGAAGAGAAAATTCTGCTTGGCTTTTGCGTGATGGGCGGTATTTTCAGCGAGGGCATCGATTTGAAAAATGACAGTCTGATTGGCGCTATCATCGTTGGAACAGGTTTGCCGCAGGTATGTCATGAAAGAGAAATACTGAAGAAATATTTTGACGGCTGGGGAGAGAACGGCTTCGATTATGCCTATCGCTATCCGGGGATGAATAAAGTTTTACAGGCGGCAGGGCGCGTCATCCGGACAATGGATGATGTCGGTATTGTCGTATTGTTGGATGAACGCTTTCTCAATCCGGCTTATCAAAGGCTTTTCCCGAGAGAGTGGAACAATTACGAGGTCGTTACAACGAAGCAGATTGCCGCCAGAGTGGAAAGATTCTGGAACAAGTTGAAAAATCCCTGATTTTTCAACTTGTCACAATAACAGCCGGATTTCTTCTCTATAGGGAGCGACCTTCTTTTCAGGATTTTCCGGGGAGGGGATATATGGCGTTTCCAGAATCTTAGGAAGATGCAGGAAATCAGGGTGATGAACGACATAGCGGATAGCTTCCAGACCAATCGTTCCCTCGCCGATATTGGCGTGGCGGTCTTTTCCTGCGCCGAGTTCATTTTTACTGTCATTGATATGAATGACTGCTATGTTCTGCTTTCCAATCAGTTTATCAAATCGGTCAATCACGCCGTCAAAGTCATTTCTGACATCGTATCCGGCATCGTTTAAATGGCATAAATCCAGGCAGACACGCAATTTTTCATTATGTACAACCCTGTTATAAATCTCGGCAAGCTCTTCAAAACTGCGTCCGATTTCAGAACCTTTGCCAGCCATTGTCTCAAGCGCAATATAGCAGGAGTCAGCATTTAACACCTTATTCAGCCCTTGAGAAATCCGGTCAATGCCTGCCTGCACACCGGCGCCTACATGGGAACCCGGATGCAGAATCAGAACCTGACTGCCCATTGCAATCGTTCGTTCCACTTCCAGAGAGAGAAATTCCGTAGCAAGTTCATAAGTTTCAGGATTGACTGTATTAGCCAAATTGATGATATACGGGGCATGTACAACAAATTCTTCAATTTGATGCGCTTTCATATATTCCCACGCGGGGGCTATCTGTAGTTCGGAGATATCTTTTCTTTTTGTATTTTGGGGCGCTCCTGTGTAGACCATAAATGTATTTGCACCGTAGGAGACAGCTTCCTTGGCGGAGGCAAGCAGCATTTCCTTACCGCTCATGCTGACATGAGAACCTATTTTTATCATACGAAATTTGTCCTTTCTGGTATATATTGTATAGATGAGAACTGGCAAAAGTTTTGACAGCTCTCACTATACAAGTATACCATATTCGATGAATTCCGATATTAAATATATTCAAAAATTTTGTTATTAAAGGGAGAATTGTCACACTATGGAATGTGGGTCATATTTGTATGACATATGTGTCAATGTGGATAACTCTGTGGAAATTGGGGATTTCTCATGCTTTTTTGGCCTTTTTTTCTACGTAACCGTCAGAAATCCTGTGGATAAGTCGGTCAATTTTCTAAAAAAAACTATTTTGGTCAATGAGAAGGTGTGGAGGATTATATTTCATTAATAGGTGGAAAAAACTTGCTTTTTAAGGGGGATACCCGTAAAATAAATACGATACCAAAAGAGGGGAGAAAAACAAATGTGGTCATATGAAAGTGTATTTTATCAGATATATCCGTTAGGATTCTGCGGAGCGCCGTTTGAAAATGACGGTGTGTTAGAATCCAGAATTTTGAAGGTGAACGACTGGATTCCGCATATGAAAAAGCTGGGAATCAATGCGATTTATTTTTCACCGGTTTTTGAATCCGATACGCACGGCTATAATACGAGAGATTATCATAAAATCGACTGTCGGTTAGGAACAAACGAGGATTTTGCAGAGGTTTGCAAAAATCTGCATGAGAATGGCATTAAAGTTATTTTAGACGGTGTATTCAATCATGTAGGAAGAGGATTCTGGGCTTTTCAGGATGTGTTGCAGAAACGATGGGATTCTCCGTATAAGGACTGGTTCCATATTAATTTCGACGGCAATTCCAATTATAATGACGGTCTGTGGTATGAGGGCTGGGAAGGCAATTATGATTTGGTGAAGCTGAATTTGCGTCATGAAGATGTGATTTCCCATATTTTTGACAGTGTGAAAGGCTGGGTGGAAGAGTTTGATATTGACGGACTGCGTTTAGACGTTGCTTACTGTCTCGACCATGATTTCCTGCGCAGATTGCGAAGCTTCTGTGACGGATTAAAGCCGGACTTCTATCTGTTAGGCGAAACACTGCACGGTGACTATAACCAGTGGATGAACGACAGTATGCTGCATTCGGTTACGAACTATGAATGTTATAAAGGACTGTTCTCCAGTTTCAACAGCATGAATCTGTTTGAAATTATTCATTCACTGCTGCGGCAGTTTGGACCGGAAAACTGGACATTGTATAGAGGAAAGCATCTGCTTTCTTTTGTGGATAATCATGATGTGACAAGGATTGCAAGTAATCTGACGAATGAAAAGCATCTGCCGCTTATTTATGCGCTCTGCTTCGGTATGCCGGGTATCCCCTGTGTTTACTATGGAAGCGAGTGGGGAGCAAAGGCGAATAAGAGCGAGGGAGATCCTGCGCTGCGGGCATGTTTTGAGAAGCCTGAGTGGACTGATTTGTGCGATTGGATTGGTGCGCTTGCGGAGGCTAAGAAAAATTCTAAGGCACTCAATTACGGAGCTTTCCGCTCCGTTGTACTGACCAATAAGCAGTGTATCTTTGAGAGAAAAACGGATGAGGAACGTGTCATGGTCGC
>CAZKOR010000156.1:0-9181 GCA_964554405.1 uncultured Bacteroides sp.
AAAGTTCCTCTGTGAGCGTCGGGTTTACCCGGTTGGCCGGGCTGGCGCTCGCTCTGGAGAATGCCGCCCGTGAAAAAGACTGGGATTTTATCTGCGCAAACCACGCTTCCTTTATCGATGAGTACCTGCTGGCAGCAGATGCGATCAGAAAAGCGTTACATTTGTGATGAAAATAATCGAAAAACCGGCATCGGAGATATGGTAAATGAATGAATATATGAAGTATTTAGCGGAAATGATCCCCGAAAAGGATTCTCTTAAACTTGTGAGAAGCGAGGCGGAGAAATATTATAAATCACATTCCCTTGATGACTGTTTTAACATGGGAATCGAGCTTTACCGTTCAGATAATTTTCAAATACAGGAAGTGGGTATTTTCCTTTTGGGATATTCGGCGCATCACAATCCCTCCGCACTTTCTTTTTTGAAAGATATGGTTAGCCAACATGATAGTTGGAAAGTACAGGAAGTCCTGGCTATGGCTTTTGATATACACTGCAAGATCATCGGGTATGATGTGGCGTTGCCTTTAATTGAAGAGTGGTTAAACAGCGATTGTGCCAATGTCCGCAGAGCTGTTTCAGAAGGATTAAGAATATGGACAAGTCGTCCTTATTTTAGGGATAATCCCCAAACGGCAATACAGTTATTATCCGCTCACAAAAAAGACACAAGCGAATATGTGAGAAAATCCGTAGGAAATGCTTTGAGGGATATCAGCAAAAATATCCCGAATTGATTTCAGCGGAATTAAATTCATGGGATTTATCCTCTAAAGAAATAAAACAGGTATATAAACTGGCGGGCAGGAGAGAGTAACCGCGTCCCACGCTTGACGGCTTTCTGTTGACAGTATAGGCAGGCCTCGTGGAATGTACCAGCACCAAAAAATTTCAGTCCGAATTTTGAATAGGCCAAATAATGATTACTGGAAATTTCTCTATCGCTTCATCTTAATCCAGCACTCTATAATTCAACTTTACTTCTTTCCCTAATTAGTCCGAAATGCTTCGTCTGCAGTATGAAGTCTGCCTGCCTTCATAGTATCAATCCCTACGTAAACAATCTCGTCTTTAAAAAATGCATGTCTCTTTTACCCTATGATCTCTGTGCTTCCTTTCTCTTTTTCTGACATTTCCACAATCCCTCTTATCCCACAATTCATCATGCTTTCCACAGCTTCCCTTGTATAAAATGCCATGTGTGGCGTCATAATCACATTACGGAACTGTCGCAGATAAGCCATCTTCTGATTGGAAATAATATCTATACGGTGATCCACATGGGTAATCCCCTCCTCGCCTTCTACTACATCCAGACCGAGCCCGCCGATTTTTCCGGATTCTATTCCTTCTATTGCTGCATCCAGATCCACTAACTCTCCTCTGGCACAGTTGACAATGATCACCTGATCTTTCATTTTCCGAATGCTTTCTGAATTGACAATATGTCTGGTTGACTGTATAAGCGGCATGTGCAGGGATATCACATCCGCCTGCTGGTAAAACTCATCCAGAGACAAGTATTCCGCATACTTTTTAGTTTCTTCGTTCTGGTATACATCATAAGCAATCAGGCGGCATCCAAAGCCGCTTAACGCGCGTATAACTGTCTGCCCTATCCTTCCGGTACCCATAACGCCAATCGTCAAACTTCTCATCTCCCGCCCTCTGAGCCCGAAAAGGGAATAATCATTCACCTGTCCTCTCCAGAGTGCCTGCTTATAATTCCGAAGACACATCAGTATCATCATGATTGCAAAATCTGAAACCCCATTGGGCGCATAATTCGCATTACATACCCGAAGTCCGATTTCTTTTGCATAAGCTATATCTATGTGATTGTATCCTATGGTACGGGTAGAGACATATAGGATACCTGCCGTCTTCCATGCATCCAATAATTCTTTTCCTATCATCGTCTGCCCCAATACAGATACACCCATACAGCCATCCAACATACCTACATTTTCAAAGGATGGTTCTTCTTGTATCTGTACGATTTCAACCTGTAATGCCTTCTCCTGTGCCTCCAGGAACTCTTTTTCATCATCCCTGAGACTATACACTGCAATTTTCACCATTTATTCCTCACTTCCTTTTAGTCTAATCCATGTTTTTGAGCTTCCAGCAAAATATCTTTTCTATTCTCTGCTGGAATGATAAGCTTCAAAAGATTCCGCTATGGGAAGTCTGAAACAAAAACTATCGCACATCTATTGCGGAAATGCTGCACATTCTCAAAAAATCAGGGGCTGTCGGTTAATACTGATTCTTAAATTCTAACACATAAAAAGAATCCGTAAAATCTGTTTTCTGACAACCCCCTTCTCTTTCTTCTTACCGCCTTTTTAAATACTCACTTCTTCCAAAAACCGCATCACCGCATCCGCAGATGCTTTCGCCCCGCCAAGTGACTTCATATCCTCACTGAACTCCCGTGCTGTATTCCGATAAGATTCATCATACAAAATCTTCTCAATAGCTGTCTTTAAACTATCGCTCGTCATACTGTTTTTATCCAGAAAAGCCAGTCCAAGGCCTTTCTTCTCAATAAGCCCCGCTGTAATAGCCTGTTCATCCATTTGCGGTATCGCAATCATGGGAACACCATAATAAATCGCTTCACCGGTTCCTCCCATACCGGCATGTGTAATAAAAACAGAGGCTTGCGATAAAATATCCAGCTGCGGCACCATCTTACCTACTTCCACATTCGCCGGAATATCTTTAAGTGAATCCGGGTCAACCGCTCCTAACGCCGCAAAAACATTGATCTCAAGCTCCCGCACCGCATCAAACAAAATCGGATAATATTCCGGCCAGTTATTGAAAGCTGTTCCCAGCGAAGAATATAACAGCGGTCTTCCATTATCCGGAGCTTTCCAGCTGCCAAAGGCCGTCCTTTTGCCAATTTGAACCCCGGTAAACACGAAACTGTCATCAAAACTCTCTCCATTTGGAACAAAACGTTTCTGCATCATGACAATGTTGAGATCTCCTTTACCATCAAAGATCTCTCTGACAGTCATTTTTCTGCAGCCGTACTTTTCCACATAACTTTCTGCAATCTGATCTGCTGCTATCCGCATCGGATGATCTTTGGGAACTCCTTCAAAAGAATCTGCAACAGAATAGGACTCATTTGACGGATAACTGGTATAGAGCATAATATTAGGAACTTTCAGCACATCCGCAGCAATCGTACCGGCAATCCCGGCAAAATCATGTAAAATCGCATCCGGCCTGTCCTCTTTTAACATTGCCAGAATATCATCAATATAAGCACCCGCCTCATTTAAAAACAAAAACGGCACAACGGCTGCAACACTTTCTTCCGCCTTGTCATCATCTTTATTATCTTTTTTCTCATTATGATCATCATGTTCTGCCATCCATGATTTCACCGGCACAAATTTTGCACCTGTGTTCTCGATGATCTCACGAAAGCTTTCTGTTGTAAAATAGGTGACACGAACCCCTCTTTTTACAAGTTCCGTCACAAACGAAAGCGTAGGATTTATATGCCCAAAAGCCCCAAGAGAAACAACTGCAATATGCATTTTCAAACTCCTTCCTTTTTAAAGAATCATAATTTCATAAAAATGAGCAAAAAAATCGGCGGTCATGCATAAACATCATTGTTTTATCCCATGACCGCCAATATAAAAATAACTTACTTTTTATTATACTTTTTCAAATAAGACATAATCAGGAAATCCGTCATCATCATTGCCGAATATTTTCCAATATCATCACGGTTGGATAGCCCGCACCGCAATATGTAATCCGCATTGTTCAGATATGCATTACTCAGATTCTGAGTAATGACTAATTTCTTACATCCGCTTGCAACTATGGAATTCCAAATCCGGCTATATCTCGACATATAACTGCCGCCTACTGTACATATAATTGCCAAACTGTCCTTATTCAGTGCCTGTGCGCTTTCCAGCTGGGAATCGTATGAAAAAAAATGTTCCACATACTTTCCCATCAACATCATTTTCCCCTGAAAGAAACTTCCGATATCCCACAGAAAATGATGTGAAAAATATGCAACTGACCTGCTGTCATGAATTGCCGTAACAATATCAGGAATGACTTCCATATTTTCCGCACTGATCGTAGAATATATATTCTCTATCAGTTCGTCACGGTATGTCGCCATCGCCATCTTTTCATCATCACAGAGGATTGCATAAAACTGTCTGGAATAATCATCTTCCATAAAGAAATCCTGGTCTAAATAGTACTTAAATTCTTTAAAGTTTTCAAATCCAAGAAAACGTGAAAACCGTGATATAGATGCTGTCGACACATAACATAAGTCCGCAATCTCTCCAATTGACATTCCTTTTATCTTCTCATAATTTTTAATCAGAACAACGGCAATATCATAATTGGAATCATGTATCTGTGTTGTACTAATATACGACAATAATTTATTTGACAGTGATCCCATCGTCTTGTAATCTCTCATGCCAATTTTTCTCCTTTTCCCTACAACATCAGGTATCTGTATTTTACACAAAATTTCGGAGAAATTCAACAATCAAGATTATTTTCATTCCGCCACCTCCAGGCCATTCTGCGCTATGACTTTCTGATACCAGAAAAAGCTGTCTTTACGGACTCTTGCACACTGCTTCGGGTCAGTTTCTGTGCGGTCAACAAATACTAATCCATAGCGTTTTGCAAATCCCTGATGGCTGGATACCACATCCACAAAGCTCCATGGGCAATAACCTAATACAGGCATTCCCTCATCAATCATATTTTTAAGCTGCTCAATATGATCTCTTAAATACTCAATACGGTAAATATCGTGAATCTTTCCGTCCTCACCAAGCGTTTCACTGTATGCCATGCCGTTTTCCGTAACGATCATAGGCAGGCCATACCGGTTATACATCTTTCTCATGCCGATATGAAGCCCCGCGGGATCAATCCCCTTATCCATCCACTCGGTTTTGCGAAGATACGGATTATCGCAAAGGTCAAATGCATCCGATATCCAGAACGGCGGCTGATCATAATTAACAGGCCCTACTTTCTCCTTCACGCAGATACTGAAATAGTAATTCACACCGATAAAATCCGGACTGGAAGATTTTAAAACTCCCGCATCCCCCGGTTCACGTTCCGGATAAAGTCCCTTTTTCTTCAGATAATTTACCATATAAGGCGGATATTCGCCGCGAACGCTCATATCCAACATATAGAACTCCATCAGTTCTTCCGCATTCTCCGCCGCCATAATATCTTCTGTTTTACTTGTCTGCGGATAAACCACCTGCATCGCGCATACCGGTCCGATCTCTGCCGCAGGATCTATCTCACGCAGAATTGCCATTGCCTTATGTTCTGCCAATGAGACATGGTAACTCATTTGATATATATTTTTCAGATTTTTTTGTGGATCTGTTTCATAATTACCACTCATAATACCGGCAGCAGTTGCAATCAACTGTTCGTTCACTGTAACCCAGCGCTTCACGCGTCCCTTAAAATGTTCAAAACAGATTTGGGCATATTTCACATACGAATCGATCATTTTTCTGCTTCGCCAGCCACCGAAAGCATCAACCAGCGCCTGCGGACATTCAAAATGATACAGCGTAACAAGCGGTTCAATCCCCTTTTCCAGCAGATAATCAATCAGCCGGTCATAAAATGCCAGTCCCTCCGGATTCGGTTGATCACTGGCATCCGGCATGATCCGGCTCCATGAAAATCCCATCCGGTAAACTTTCAGGCCAAGCTCAGCCATCAAGTCAACATCCTCTTTCCAGTGGTGGTAATGGTCAGCAGCAATTTTATTGTCTGCGATTCCTTCGGGCAGTTTGCCGACATCCGTTGTCGCCAGTCCCTTTCCGCCTTCATTATAAGCACCTTCTACCTGAAATGCACTGGTTGAGGCTCCCCAAAGAAATCCCTCCGGAAATTTTTTTATTTTCATAGACATTACCTCATCCTATTTTAGGCTTCTTTTTTACGCAATTATTTTTCTTTGTTACATGCTTCCATCTTCTTATAGACATCGATCAGCTCATTTGCAATCGTCTCAAAGCCTTCTGCAACCAACATCTGATCTTCCGCATGCATCAGGAAAATGTTCATCGGAAGTTTTACTCCGGCACTGTTCATTTCCAGAATATCGGCATGGGCATGGTGACCTTCCACAAAGATCTGCTTTCCTTCCTCTACCAGTTTTTCGGCATTTTCATACTCACCTTTTTTAGCTTCCTGAATCGCCTCAATATACATTCCGCGTGCAGTACCGACGCTCGCAATCATCTCGAACGCGATCTCCGTTACTTTTTCCTGTATTTCATCCTCGCTCATCCGCAAAGCCTTTTCTATTTCTATCGCCATAATTTAGTCCCCCAGTACCTCACGCACATGATCTAAAACACCCTTACCATTCATCATGCCGTAATCTTTCATATCAATCACCTCAACTTTATTATCGGGCAGCTGTCCCTGTACTTCTTTCAGACGATAACGAACCTGAGGTCCAAGAAGAATAAAATCTGCATCTGCATAGTTTTTTGCTTCTGCAACCGGATGTGCAGAAATTTCACACTCATAACCGGACGCATCCGCAGCGTCTTTCATCTTACGTACCAGAGCACTGGTGCTCATACCGGCCGCACAAAGTAAAATAATGTTTCTCATAATACATACTCTCCTTATCATTTATTTTTTATTGGGTTACAATATTATGCTTCCTGTGCCTCTTTTTCTTCTTTTAGAGCCTGCGCATCCGCCGCTTTAAAGAACGGATACCAGATTGCACAACTTACCAACGTACTGATAATCTGGAATACACCCAGCTTCCATGACCCCTGTACAACACCATAGACAAAGATTGGCATTGTATTCATACCGAGAATACCTGTGGGGATCGGCATAAGTCCGATTGAAATTGCCGTATACGCCATCACCAGTGTGATAATCGGTGTGATAATAAACGGAATCAGGAACGTAAAATTCATCATTAACGGCATACCATAAACAAGCGGCTCATTGATATTGAAAATTCCGCACGGAAAGACAATCTTTGAAAATGTCTTATAACGTTTGGATTTTGCAAAGAAGAACATCATAATAACCAATCCCAACGTACATCCGCACCCGCCGTTTGTAGCAAAGTCATACATACTTACATTCCATAAATGCGGAATGGTCTCTCCCGCAGCCGCTGCCGCCATATTGTCTGCCAGATATGTAAACCAGATCGGATACAGAATACCCAGTACCGTATAGGAACCATGCACACCGAAAAACCAGAGTACCTGTGCCAGAAGAATCAGAATCAGGAATCCCGGCAGGCTGCCTGTAACATTGGCAAGCGGAGTCTGCAAAACTGCATATACTGCATCCAGAATATTTCCCCACGGCGTAAGCAGGAACAGCCCGCGAAGAATCCCGCAGACAATTGCTATTGTCGCCCCCGGAACCAGTGCAATAAAACTTTGTGTTACATTCTCCGGAACACCTTCCGGCATCTTAATTGTAATCTTCTTATCAACAATCGCGATGTTAATTTTGGTAACCATAATTCCCACAATAAATGCCAGGAATACGCCGTGGCTGCCCAGATAATCCAGATTGACGATACTGCCGCCTGCCTCATCTACACCATACGGAATCAGAATCAGATAGGACATCAGCGCAAGCAGACCATTATTAAACGAAAGCTCTGCATGATTCCAGATTTTCGCACCGTTGAACGCAACGCTGAACACCATGAATATTCCCATAAAGTTCATAGATGCGTTGTAAACAACTGACAGGAATGAACTGATGCCAAGGGATGTGATCAAGTTCTGATAAGGTTCCCATGCGATACTGTTGAACAGATTAAAAATTGCGCCAATCATGATAACCGCCATCAGACTCTGAGAACCGCTTCCTATACATCTCACATAAGCGTTCTGGGCAAATCCTGTAGAAACAGGCACCAGTTTATCTTCAATAAAACTGACCAACGGATTTCGTTTTTCTTCCATTATAGTTTCCTCCTAAACCCTTTCCATGTAGTAAAGATTTTGAATAAGCCGGCTAATCAAATCTTTCTTCTTTGTATATTTATCATAGCATGTTTCACCAATAAATTGGTTTCACATTCAAGTGATCAGTTTCAAAGTTACATGGAAATTTTCAGATTTTGAAAATTTTTCGTTTTTGATATGTTTGTTGAAAAACAGAAAAGAATCAGAAAACAGCTTAGAAGAAGGTGCCCAAAATAGCAAAAGAGATTGGGGGGGTACCTAAAATAATTACAGTTGAAAAAAGGAGACACCCCCCGGAAATTCAAGGCCTTGAAAAAGCATGATAATCCTAATTTTTCAAAAACGGTTCTGCTGAATTGGCAGGACCGCTTTTATTACAATTACTTTTAAATTTAAAATAAACTCATCCGGTGATGAACTTCTGCTATACTGCCCTCAGCTTCGCGGGTAAGGAGCGTAAACCTGTCTCCGGTCGGATCTTTATGGTATATCCCCGCCAGATACAGAATCTTATCCTGTGTAAAAAACCCATACTTTTCTTTTTGCTTCGCGCCGGTCTGTTTCCACTCATAAAATTTCCCGGCTGGAATCAAGCAGCGCCGCTCTTCAAAATCATGCCTGAACATCGGACGTTCCCGCACTGTCTCTGACCTTGCGTTAAAGATCAGCGTCTTCTTCCCATAAGCTTCATATCCCCACTTCAATACCTCTGATATCATGTCTCTATGAGCCGCCCGCAGAATAAGAGCAGGCTGGGATGGATGCACGTTCCCCGTCGTTGCCAGCTTTTTGTCTATCTTCCGGGCAATTTTCTCTATTTCCCTCATCGTATCATCGTCCACATAAAACACTCCGCACATATCTTTCTACCTCTGTTTTACAGTTCCCTTACTTTCTCATTCATAACATCTATTCCCAATGTTACCCCGCTGCGCCTCTCTTTATCCAGACCGCCGCTCATATGCGCAACATTACTCTTTAAAAAACCTGCCCGGAATACAGCATCTTCCCCATACTTTTCTCTGATCTGATCTACAGTCCTGTTTAACGTTTCCAGTCTGTCATATTTTTGCAGATCAAAAAGATTGTACTGCCGCCCGGTATCATTTTCCACTTTTGAAGTATGCACGCCAATCTGCCTTATGGGTGTTTTTCCATCCC
>CAZKOR010000157.1:0-9173 GCA_964554405.1 uncultured Bacteroides sp.
TTATTTTTGAACCACGTTGAATCAAATTTCCACGAGAAATCGTTGTTTAATCCGACATAAAATGTTACAATAAGTAAGTAAAGCATTACGCTGGAGGATAATAAAAGACTATGTTCGGCAAAAAGACTGTTATCAGGCAATATGATAAGGAAAATACCAAGCCCGTTCTAAAGTGCAGTATCTGTACTGGAGAGCAGGTGGCAGGATTTAAAGATATTCATAGCGGGAAATTTGAAGAGGTTATGCTGATTAAAAACAGCAGGGACTTGGATGCCTTTAAGCAGTTATATCAGGTGGAAGACATCAGTAAGGAATATTAGAAAGAGTAAGCAGAAAGGCGAAAAGAACGGAAGAGGGGAACTATCATGAATGTAATAAGGAAAATCCTAAATGCTCTGCTTTTATTTTTTGTATTATGCTGTGCGCTTATCGGTTATTGCGCAATGAATCCGGAAACGTCGGAGAAGATTGCGGAAACACTGCATGTAGAAGAGTGGAAAAAGGACAGCGAAAGTGCGGACGCAGACTCTGATGCGGGTGTGGATGTGGGGAGTAGTGCAGATAATAATGCAGACAATGAAGAGGATAATGATAACAATACGGAAAGCGTAGAACTGCCGACAGATGTTGTAGTAACCGGAACGTCAGGAAGTGCAGAGAAACCCGTATATGAAACAGCACGGAATCCTGAATCGAATGCAGTGCAGAATGTCAGCACACGGGTTGACCAACCGGTATATGGCATTATAGCGCCGTCTGCTGTAGCGGGTAAAAACGGTTATGAGCCGGTTCAGGGCACCAATAATGAAATAGATGATGAAGAAGCAGCATTGCTTCAAAATGAGATAAATGAAGGGCAGACCGGAGACGGTCTTACGTTTGATGCACTCTTTTATCCATATTATACGATGCTTGATGAACCGGGAAAACATTTATATCGTCAGATATATGCCAATGCAATGGCCTTAAACGACAGATTTTCGCCTGTGGAGGATGTTTCTGTCAATTCTCTTAGAAATATTTTTGCGGCAGTATATAATGACCATCCGGAGTTGTTCTGGGTGGATACGGCATATTCCTGTAAATATAAACGAAACGGGCAATGTGCGGAAATTGACTTACAGTTTAATGATACGGCGCGGAATTTGGAGACTGAAAAAGCAGTTTTTGAGGAAAAAGCAAAAGAAATCACAAATGCTGCAAGGAGTCTTGGAACCAGTTATGAAAGAGAAAAGTATGTGCATGATGCCCTGATTGAAAAAGTGGATTATGTAGATTCTGCTCCGATGAATCAGAGCGCCTACAGCGCTTTGGTAAACGGTAAAACCGTATGTGCCGGATATGCAAGGGCATATCAGTATATGATGCAGCAGCTTGGGATGCCGTGTTACTACTGTACAGGCTATGCAGGGGAACGCCATGCATGGAATATTGTAGGATTAGACGACGGATATTATAATGTAGATGCAACGTGGGATGATACGGATGACGGTACATATGATTATTTCAATAAAACGGATGCCGACTATGCGAGGACACATCTTCGTCAGGAACTTTCCATTAATCTTCCGCCTTGTAACGGAACGGCATACGGGAATTTGGAAGCAAAATCTGATGAGAATGCAGATGGTGAATCCGATGATGATGACAAAGATGATGAAGAGGTTGATTATAGAAGACGTCTTTCCGACCTCGGCCTTTATCCCGATAACCCGATAATGACGTTGAATGATTATTATAACGCGTGTTATGATCTTATTACCGAGAACGGAAAAGGAAATTACACATTCCAGATTGTGTTATATGGAGAACCGGCTTTTCAGGGTGTATACGGCGCTTACCAGACAGAGGCATATCGCAGCGGCTATATGGACAGAGCCTTAACTGATATCAATGCTTCATTCTATTTGATAACCTGGGTGATTGAAGAATTACAGGATGGATATTATATTGTAACACATGAAATTTTAACGGAATAGGCGTAAAGTGTTCTACTAAGGAGGAAACAACCGATATGAAGGTTTTAGTAATTAATGGAAGTCCAAAAGGCAAAAACAGTATTACTTATCAGACAATACGTTTTTTGCAGAAAAAGTTTCCAAAAGATGAATTTGATGTCATCCATGCCGGAGCACAGATTGCTTTGTTGGAGCAGGAGGCATCTACGGTAGTGGAAGCTGTAAAGTGGGCGCAGATAATACTGTTTGCTTATCCGGTGTATACTTTTATAGCGCCGTCACAGCTGCACCGTTTTATAGAACTGTTAAAGGCTAAGAATATTGATTTCTCAGGAAAGTATGCGGTTCAGATAACAACTTCCAAACATTTCTATGATGTGACGGCACATCGTTATATCGAGGATAACTGCAGGGATATGGGAATGCGCGTGCTGCGGGGATTTTCTGCTGATATGAATGACTTGCTGACGAAAAAAGGGCAATTACAGGTCATCACATATTGGAATTATGTGAAACATATAATAATGCAGGAGACTTCCTCGCATGAAAATACCGATAATGCGGGGCATAAAGAAAAGTTTGAAAAATACCGTGTCGTTATTGTAACGGACTGTACGAAAGAAAATGAGCGGCTTCGCCGGATGATTATTGATTTCAGGAAAGCGCTGCCCTTTGTCAGTCATGTAGTAAATTTGCAGAATTTCACATTTAAAGGCGGATGCCTTGGATGTTTCCATTGTGCAGCGGACGGAACCTGTGTTTATCAGGACGGTTTTGACGAACTGCTTAGAAATAAGATTCAAAAGGCGGACAGTATTGTATATGCCTTTTCCATTAAGGACCATTCCATGGGTGCATTATTTAAAACATATGATGACAGGCAGTTTTGCAACGGACATCGTACTGTGACTATGGGAAAGCCGACGGCTTATCTGATTGATGGTGAATTTTCACAAGAAGAGAATTTACAGATGATTTTGGAAGCAAGAAGCCAGGTGGGCGGTAATTTCCTGGCAGGAATTGCGACAAATGAAGGCGTAGGAGCAGATTCTCCTAAAACATGTGCGGATAAGCTTGCCTATGCGCTTGTTCATAGAATAACGGTCAATGAGAACTTCTACGGCGTCGGTGGTATGAAAATATTTCGTGATTTAATTTTTGAGATGCAGGGCATGATGCGTGCAGATCATCAATTTTATAAAGAGCATCATTTCTATGATTTCCCGCAAAAGAAAATAGGTACAATCCTTTTTATGAAACTTGTAGGACTCCTGCTTACAATGCCGCAGAGTAAGGCACAGATGCAGTCAAAGATGACGGAAGGGATGCTGATGCCTTATGAGAGAGTGATTAACGGAAATCCCTTAAAGGAGTCGTGAGATGAAGTTATATCAGGATTATATTTTTGATTTGTATGGAACATTAGTAGATATACGGACAGATGAAAAACAACGACCGTTATGGAACAAGATGAGTCTGTTTTATGGTTATTATGGAGCAGATTATATGCCGGAGGAACTGCATGCGTCGTATTTGTCACTTGTTTCGGCAAAAGAAAAAGAGAGACAGGAAGGAAACGAAAGCGGACCGCATTATGAGCATGAATCATATCCTGAGATTCCGATAGAAGAAGTGTTTCGGGAATTGTATACGGCAAAAGGGATTCAGCCTACAGAGGAACTGGTTGTGCATACCGGGCAGATGTTCAGAGTTTTTTCAACACATCACATTAGGTTATATGCAGGGGCAAAAGAACTGTTACATGCACTGAAAGAAAAGAAAAAGGGTGTTTATCTCTTATCGAACGCACAGCGTATTTTTACAGAATATGAGCTGCGGTATTTGCAGATATATGATTATTTTGACGGCATTCTTATTTCTTCTGATTATGGAGTCAGGAAGCCGAATGAGAGATTTTTTCATTTATTAGTAGATAAGTACCGGATAAAGCCTAAAAAATCATTGATGATAGGGAATGATTTAGACTGTGATATTGCTGGTGCAAAGCAGCTTGGAATGGATACGTTCTATATTCATTCAGCTATTTCACCTGAGTTAAAAAGGCCGATAGATGCAGATTATTTTATGACACGCATGAACTTGGAAAGTTTGAGAAAACAGTTGCTCTCAGACAGCGATAGTACGCAGGGAATCAAAAAATAATGAATAAGGAGGATTAAAAGGCAGTGGATAGGAATTTCATGAGCAAGATAGGAGAAACCATTTCCGTAAAAGGAAAGGAAGTGACCGACAAAGCGAAAGATTTGGCTGAAATTGCAAATTTGAAAAGCCAGATTAACACATGTGAAGATGTGGTTCGGAAAAACTATATGGAAATCGGAAAGAAATATTTTGAATTGCACGGTGCCGAGCCCGACGAAGAGTACGAAGAACAGTGCAGGGCTGTCCGTAATGCACAGACTGGAATTGAAGAGTTAGAAGAGAAAATCAAAAAAATTAAGGGTATCTGATACAGATACCCTTTTTAATTAACATAAGGAAAGTTTGCGAAGCGGACTTTACTTTTTTATTCTTGTGGCTGTTCGGCTGCCGGCGGATTAGCCGCAGCTGCTGCAGCTGCGGCGGCAGCCTGCGCATTTCTATAGTCTATCTCGGCACGTTGTGAGTTTACTATCTGTTCATAGTCCGGATTCGTGAAAAATTCCAGATTGTGCGGACATATATTTTCTGTGATTATCGGCACCATTGTGGTGGAGCCGTCTTCATTTACCACTTCCGTCATAGAACCCGGAGAGCCGCTTTGGAGGGAAACATCTTCAACTAAAGGAAGTTCCCTGACGCCGTCTATTTTGAACGGACAGAATTCCGTAGCGGGTAATTGGCAGTAGTCACATATCGAACCGGCGTAGTGGATGTTGCATGTTTCCGTAGGAACCGTACCCTCTGCAAAGTATTCCGTTTTTAATGTGTGGTCGCATAATCCCTCAATCGGCAGTTTGCCGGAACGGGAACAAACTGTTGCAGTAACAATGCCGCTTGGTATATTGAAAGACTGATTCGGCAGTTCTTCATGGATTTTCGACATCACAACACGCCATAACTTCTTTGAGAGGTTTTTCTCATCACCGGTTAATTTGACGTTATTGTCAAAGCCGGTCCAGACGGTAGCGGTATAGTAAGGAGTATAACCGGAAAACCATACATCGTTGTAATCGGATGTTGTACCGGTTTTACCGGCAATTGCCATGCCGCCGAAGTTTACGGAACCGCCCGTACCGCTTGTGACAACATCTACCATAGCACTGGTCAGCAGGAAAGCAGTCGTTTCTTTGATAACCTGTTTAGACTGCGGCTCTGTATTATCGAGAATGACTTTGCCGTCATGGTCTAATACTTTTGTATATAACTTGGGTTTAATATAAGTGCCGCCGTTAGCGATGCAGGCATATGCTGCATTTAGTTCTTCATTGGTAACACCTGTTGTGATACCGCCGAGAGCTACTGACTGCTGAATATCGGAGAAGATTTCTCCGTTAATTTCCTTTCGATCAACAAGTGTTGTGAAACCGAAGTTTATAAGATAATCAAATCCAAGCTGTGGCGTAATCCATGTTAAAGTTTTTACGGTTACTATATTCATGGAATCACGTATACCATCACGCAGAGAGGAAAGACCTCTGTATTCCTCACCATACCAGTTACGGACCGGGCGGCCGTCGGTGTAATTGAACGGAGCATCGTCAATAACGGTAGCGAGGGTCAGCCCCGCGCTGTCTAATGCCGGTGCGTAGGTGGATACTACTTTGAAAGTAGAACCGGGCTGCCTTGCCGTGTCCGTAGCGCGGTTTAATGTTCTGCTTGCCGATTTGGAACCGCGACCGCCTTCCATTGCAACAACATAGCCTGTGGACTGGTCTGTAACGACAAGAGAAACCTGTGGCTGCGGAGTTAATGAAATTGTTTCGCTGAAAACTTCATCGCCGTCTCCAAGAATTGCTTCCTTATAAGATTCAATATCCATATAGGCTTCATCCTGTGAAGTATAAATCAGATTATAGCCTGTTTTATATTCCTTCCAGTAACTGCGGAACATTTCTGTGCTGTAATTGACTCTGTCTCCGTTTTTCTGAACAACGGTCAGTTCATAATTTAAATACCACTTGGTATTGGCAGGAAAATTACTTTCATCGTTAAAGGCTTCATCGCAGATTGCCTGAATCGCAGGATCCTGCGTAGAATAAATCTTTAATCCGCCGCTGTATAACAGTGTATATGCCTGTGTTTCATTGTAACCTGCAGCAATTAAATCTTCCAGTACATCATCGGTAAGCGCGTCTACGAAATATGTATTCACACTTTCCTCGCCGTTTTCTGAGTCAACAATCTGGATTCGGGAATACACATCATCCGCCATTGCCACACGATGTTCTTCTTTAGAAATATAGCCCTGTTCCAGCATATTATTGAGAACTTTCTCGCGCCGCTCCGCATTCTTTTCAGGATGTGTAATAGGGTTATACTTGGTAGGATTCTGCGTAATGCTGGCAATTACCGCGCACTCGGACAATGTCAAATCACTGACGGATTTGTTGAAATACCGAAGAGAAGCGGCCTGTACGCCAAGAGTGTTTTGTCCGAGGTTGATTGTGTTCATATAGTTGATAAGGATATCTTCCTTGGACATTACTTTTTCCAGTTCCAGTGCAAGATACTGTTCCTGTATTTTTCGTTTTACTTTTTCTGCAAAAGAATTTTCACTCGTCCATTCGGTAAAAACGTTATTCTTTAGGAGCTGCTGTGTAATCGTACTGGCACCCTCTGAAAAATGTCTGTTTTTGATACCGACAGCAGCGGCACGAATAATACCTTTGATATCAATACCGTTATGGTCATAGAAACGCTCGTCTTCGATTGCGACAAAGGCGTGTGCAAGATTTTCGGGAACCATATCCATGCTGACCGGGATTCGGTTGGAATTGGTAGATACCAGTTTTGCTGTCTGATGCCCTTCAATATCATATACAAAAGTAGAAAAACCGGTTGGCGTAACGTCAATATTGCCGATATCGGGCGCAGTAGCAAGAACGCCTTTAAAAACACCGACTCCGGCACATGCACCGACAACGGCAGCGGAAATACAGAAAAGCAGCATTACCTGAATAAAGGTAAATCCCAGCTTTTTACCCCATTTGACGCCTTTCGCATTAAGCGCCCTCTGCTTTTTGCGGACGCCTCTTTTTCCATAATTCATAATAATGTCTCCTCTAAAAAATTGTCCGCAAGAATTGCTTGCAATTCTTGCAACTCAAGCCTCCAGCTTGAGTTTATTATATCAAATAATGTAATTCAAAGAAAGGATTTTTCTTCCATATTAAGAACATATTAAGAATTGTTCACAATTTTATACACTTTTATTCCAGCTTATGTTAAGATAAGAAGCGGACATGAAAAAGGACAGGAATTGGAGTTTATGGAAACGGAAAGTAAAAAAGAGCCCTATAAAATTGTGATAGAGGGCGGTACGGGAGAAATTGAGGAGAAAAAATCGCGTTTCATAGCGAATGTTTTTCCTGCCGAAACCGAGGAGGACGCGCTTGCGTTCATTGAGAAAATGAAGAAAAAATACTGGGATGCGAGACATAACTGTTATGCGTATGTACTCGGGGAAAAAGCACAGCTTGCGCGCTTTTCGGATGACGGAGAGCCTTCCGGAACTGCGGGAAAACCGATTTTAGAAGTGCTGTTTGGGATGGAGATTCGTAATGTTGTTGTCGTAGTGACGAGGTATTTTGGCGGAACACTCCTTGGAACAGGCGGTTTGGTACGCGCTTATACGCAGGCGGCACATGCCGGAATGGCGGCAAGCAGAATCGGCACCATGCAGTATGGTATTTGCTATAAAATTACCACAGATTATAATGGGATTGGTAAAATACAATACATTGCAGGATTGAGAAAGATTATGATAGAAGATGCGGAGTATACGGATGCCGTATCATTCAGGATTAAAGTACCTTATGAAGAGAGCGGGGCTCTTATTAAAGAGATTACGGAAGCAACTGCGGGAAAGGCCCGGATAGAGAAAGAAGAGAGTCTTTATTATATGGCGTCTGACAAAGAACTTTAACGTGCCACAAAGAAAGGCAGGGACCAGGTATGGAAGAAATTTTAGAATTATTGAATGCAGGACAGTATCTGAAGCTGAGACAGCTTGTAACAGGTTTTAACGTGGCGGATATTGCTGCTTATATGGAAGAATTGGAGAAAGATGATTTGCTGAAGCTGTTTCGCATTCTGCCCAAAAGTATGGCTGCGGATGTGTTTTCTTATCTGGAACTCGAAACGGAACAGTATATTATTACATCACTGTCAGCGCGGGACGCTGCAGGCATTATTGATAATCTGATGGCGGATGATGCGACGGATCTTTTGGAAGAAATGCCTGCTAATGTGGTGAAAAAACTGCTGGCGCACGCCAGTCCGGAGACAAGAAGGGATGTCAATCATTTGCTGCGGTACCCGGAGTATTCTGCCGGAAGTATTATGACCGTGGAATATGTGGATTTGAAAGAAACGCTGACCGTGGAAGAGGCTATTGCCCGTATCCGTAAAGTAGGAGTGGACAGTGAGACAATTAATATCTGTTATGTACTCGACCAACGGAGAACGCTTGTCGGTACGGTAGCGCTCAGATATTTGCTGCTTAGCCCGCCGGATGCGATTATCAGCGATATTATGCATGAGAATATTATTTCTCTGCATACGATGATGGATCAGGAAGAGGTGGCAAGGCAGTTTAAGAAATACGATTTTACCTCTATGCCTGTTGTAGATAATGAAGAAAGACTTGTCGGCATTATTACTGTCGATGACGTTGTAGATATTCTGGAGGAAGAGACAACCGAGGATATCGAGAAGATGGCTGCTATTGTGCCGTCGGACAAACCGTATATGAGAATGACAGTTATTGAAGCATGGAAAAAACGTATTCCATGGCTGCTGCTGTTGATGATCTCCGCAACTTTTACGGGAAAGATTATTTCTTCTTTTGAAGATGCACTAAGCCGCTATGTCGTGCTGACCGCATTTATTCCTATGTTAATGGATACCGGCGGTAATGCGGGCGGTCAGGCAAGTGCGATTATTATCCGTGGACTGTCTTTGGATGAGATTCAGTTTAGTGATTGGCTGACCGTTGTCTGGAAAGAAATCCGCACCGCGGTTTTGTGCGGACTGACGCTTGCAGCATGTAAT
>CAZKOR010000158.1:0-9126 GCA_964554405.1 uncultured Bacteroides sp.
AGATAATACCCAAGATAATACCCAAGATAATACCCAAGATAATACCCAAGATAAGAATTTGACAGATAAAGAAAAGCGGATACTCAATATATGCAAAGAAGAAAAGAGCAAACAGGAGATTGCAAATCTTATGGGGTACAAAACAATAAAGAGCATAAAACCTGAAATGGAATCTTTATTGAACAAAGGAAAGCTGAAAATGTCCATTCCGAATAAACCCAAAAGTAGAAATCAGAAATATATTGCAGTTAAGGGATAGGTGTTCGGACTATTTATGGTCCGAACGCCCCACTAAGTAATCGATAGAGCAATTATAATAATCCGCTAATTTTATTAAAATGTCTATTGGAAAATCTCGAACACCTCGTTCATATCGTGAATAAACATCCCTATGCAAATTAAGAAAAGAAGACAACTCTTTGATTGTGATATCATGATCGACTCGCATATCTTGAATACGTTGAAATTTCAATCTATACACACCTGCCTTTTAAAGATTTTATAGACAAAGTATACAGAGAATGATATAATGCTAAGCATGAATAAGACCGTTCGGTCTTATATACGTGAATAAAAAGATATGAATGATTACAGAAAATTTCAAAGGAGAAAATCATATGAACATTTTTAAATCTAATTTACAAAGAACCGATTTAGATCGCGTTTATTATTATGAGGAATGCAATAAAACCCTTGCATATGCAGAAGAAAAAATGGCTGTAAATGGAGTTTTGGAATATTGTAAAAAGATGAAAATTGAAAAAAATAATTATATTTCAGATATAGATAGTATAGTAAATCCGAAAAGAGAAGAAGAAGAAAAACGATATCTTTCATTAGAAAAATGGACAAAGATAAGGCAGATATCTGCATGGACATGTATGTGTGGTTTATTTTTTCTCATAATTATGGGGATATTCGATTCGAAAATTAAAGGGTTATTAGGAGACATTTTAGCATTATGTTGCTTGCTGCTCATGTCTGTTTCTTTTCTCATGTTTGTTGTAACAAAAATAGGAGAGGTAGTTTGCAGTATGACTTATGAACGGTTTGTTCAGGACATCATGAGAAAGATTCAGATAAGAGAGAAAGAATTTATTGTGCTTTGCCAAAAATATTATAAGGAAATAGATGATTTGTATTTGTATTCATTGACGCCTGAACATCGGGAAACTGTATTGTTGCGCAGGGACATGGCTAAACAACATAAGGAACATATACAAATGGCAGAACGACAATATGAAGAAATGGAGCGCTCGAGAAAGCTTCAGGAGGAGATATTAGAAGTGCAAAAGGGACGGCTGGCTGTAGCGCAAGAAACAGAAGAAAGACAGCAGAAACTCTTGAATAGGGATATATGGGGAGTTGGGAGATAATGCTAAAAAATAAGAAAACGCTCTTAATTATTCTAATAATAGGATGTATTGTTTTTTTAATTGGAGGCGCTGTGCTTTTCAAAAACAGAAGCATTACCATTGATGAAAATGCAATAACCCGCTACGAATGGATGGAAATGCTGTGTGAACGGAGCGGACTGACAGAATATCAAAATGAGGAACCCTATTATGAGGATGTAAATACAAGCAATTCTTATTTTTCCTACATACAATCAGCAGTGGAATGGGATGTATTGGAGAGTGGGAAGAAGTTTAATGGAGATGGTTATGCGTCGGGGCGTTTTATAGCGCTAACAGCCATGAAGACGATAGGAGAAAGGAAGCTTGGAATTTATCTTGATACGGAGGATGCTATTACAGATGATGCCTATACAGAGTTGGCGATAGAACATGAACTTATAGAGAAAGAACAGGTAACAGAAGGATTTACGATAGAGGAATGCGAACAAGTCTTAGAAAGATTGAAAAGATTATATTTCAGTGACTTTTGGAGAGATGATTATTCTAATGTAGTCTATCAGGATGATGTCGTAGAATTATCTTCCGATGATGTGTTACAAAGTGATATGGATGGTTCTGAAATTGTAGTTGCGGACAATGTCGGGAATATTCTTGAAATAGGGACGGTTATTGTATTTGAACAAGAAACAACAAAACTTAAATTTGCCCGGGAAATAACCGCAATAGATGCGGATGGTACTTTGTCATTAAGTCCTGTGGAACTGGATCAGGTAGTGGAATCTCTTATGGTATCGGACATTACGGAACTGACTTTTGACGATATCGTAAATTATTATGAAGGAGAGGAGAATACCTATGTAGTAGACAGTTTAGAGCGTCAGCAGGCAGATGAAAAATTTATCAATACAAAAGTTTTTCCAATAGATAAAAATAGTGAGGGATTCAAAATCTCGCTTTCTACAGAAGGCGAAGGCGCTGACAGGCATTTAGAGGTACAAGTTACAGATAATGCAACAAGAGTATCTAAAAAGCTGCCGTTGAATTATAAAGTCGGACAAGATACCGAGTATAGTGCAGAGATTGATATAAGTAAAATATTGATTGGCGGACAGATCGACTATAAAGCTTTACATGGCGGTGTGCAATACGCAGACGTTGCAATGGACGTTGATGCTAAATTTACGGGAACGATTAAAGTAGAGGAAGAGAAGAAAATTCCTTTACTGAAAACGCCGGTTTCGCTGGGCAATGGATTTGCAGGTGTTAATGTACAGATTTATTTGGTTTTATCGATGGAAGGCGATATATCGCTTGAAGCGGAAATACCTGTAGAAGTATCTTTATATTATGAAAAGGACAAAGGATTTAGAAATTTCAGACATGATATTTTACCTAAAAATCTTGAAGTTGAAGCAAATTGTGAGGCAGAAGCAAAGTTTCGCCTTGAGCCGACGGCATTTATCCTAGGTTGCATAGATGTAGTGGATATGGAGGCCGATATAGGAGTGGTGGCAAGTGCAGAAGTCACTGTGCGTCCTAATTTACAGGTTTGTGCAGACATATCCGTATCTTTTCCGGTGATAACAATTTCGGTATGCGGAGATGATGATGCAGATACGCTTATTGGCAATAAGGGATGGTCAGCGGAATGGAAAATTTTTGCAGCGGATAAGGAAGAAGATGGAGCTTTGTTTCAGTCTCCCCTTCAGTTGGAACTGCACTTTGAACATCTTCCGGATAAAGCTGGGCAGTATGTTGAGGAATGTACCTATAATGAATTAGCAGAAAATGACAAAGTGACGGAAGCAGAGCAGGGAGATACTTCTATTCATACTTATACTACACAGTATGGAGATACAAGATTTGCGTTTGATTATCCTGACAGTTGGACAGTAGACACAGAGGAAATAGCGTCAATGTCCGGAGGCGTCTTTAAGGAAGTGGTAGTATTAAAAAATAGCAGTGATGTTACTTTGCGTTATTGGGAGCAACTTGATAACTATAAATTAGGAGGAAATGGTATTGGATTAGTGATAGTTGAAGTGACAGAAATTGCAGATTCTGCGATGGAAGATTTTATGGTTGGGAAAATAAAGGTTATCGGCAATGTGGATTGGGAAACCGGGGAAGAATATGCGATAGAAGACGGTTCGGAGATGTATGCCGTAATACCTAAAGATTATGCAGGAACAAGCTATTATAAGGGAGTATATTATGCCGATTATCTGTCATTTCCGTACCACTCATCGACCTATTATCTCTCTGTAACTCCGTCTGATTTGAAATTTACCGAGGAAGAAGAAAAAGAGGTCATAGCAATTTTACAGAGTTTCCGGGAAGTACCATAGAGGATTTACAGAAATATATTTAGAATACGAAAGGAAGAATTTATTATGAGAAAAAAGTGTATGATAGCAGGAAGTGTAATTTTAATGATGTTTGCATTGGCAGGCTGTGGAGCAAAAGTTGCGGACGAAGAAAAAATACAAACGGATTTAGAAGCGTATAAGCAGAATGATTTTCTGGCAGCGGATGAAAAAATAACGGAAATTGTAATTGATAAGCGCCAAACCGAAAAGGACGCTAAAGTTGATACAGTATGGTGCGGTGTGCAGACAGAAGATGCACGCTGCGCATATGAAAAGGATTTTACGCTTACCTATTCTTTATATGATGAGGGCGGATGGATGCTTGATGACGTTTCCGTGAATAATAGAAGCGAGTGGGTGATAACTCCGTTGGTGGGAGTAAATGACGATGAAATTTCTACATCGCTGATAGGAATTGATGTTACGATAAATGATGAAATTTGGCATGTCACACGGGAAAACATAAAAAGTATTTCCGTAGACAGTCATGAGACAGACCTTGAGACTCAAAAAGATATTGTTACGGCAACCTTGATAATTGATGATCTGGTAGAAGAGGCAAGTGGACAACTGATTATTAATTATAATTTTAATCATGGTAGTTGGGTAATGGATTCTATATCAGGAAGAGAGAACTTTTCTGCACTTAATAAGCCGGGCTTAGAATTAAATGTTACGGAGAACACTCTGCTTGATATCATTAACGGACAATCTTTTGAATATAATCCGCAGGAGTCCAAAATGTATAGTACACAAGAGATTACAATCAATAAAGACGAGGTATCTGATTTTGTAATCGATAAACAAGAGGTGTCTTCAAAGGGAACATCGGTTCAGCATTTTTGCAGCTGTACATTGACGAAACCCTATGCGACATTTACGCTTGCGATTGAAATACCATATTATTATTCGGATGAATGGACTATACGGGATATTTCTGCAACGGCAGAATGCACGTCTGTAGATATTGTGGGAACATGGACGGGTACAAATGTATACGGTCGTAATTGTGAATTGGATATTACCGAGATGGATGCAGATGGTAATATATCGGGCTCATATAGTGATCATGGAAGTCCGAATTATAAGGCTAATAGCTATTATGTGGCAGGCAAAATTAGTAAGGATACTTTGGAAATGACTTTAGAGGCCGGAGATATAATTGGGGAAAAGCCGTATAAATGGTTTAAACCGAGTGACATTAGAGCAAAACTTAATGTTGACGATTCATCAATTAGCGGGAGCGCAGATTTGCAGTTTACACTTACACAACAATAACTTGGGTAGACGAGGGGGAGCAATCCCCTTCGTTATCTTTCATAAAATCTGATTGTACAAAAAGCATTTTGGGGAGTATAATATAAACAAAAATTATTTGATGTGGAGAATAAAGTTGGAGGTGGAATAATGACACTGCGGCAGGAAGCGTACGCTATGATTGATTCATTACCAGATGATGATAGCGTAAGGTTTTTTATAGAGATGATAAAACGGTTTAACATAGTAACAAAGAAAGCAGAGCGGATATCTGAATCTCAAAATCCGGTATCCGAAAAAAGACAGGCTTTTTTGCATATGGAAGAATTGAAGAAAAAGTACCCTTTCCCAAAAGATTATGATTATGAGCAGGTCAGAAGGGAGACTATGGAAGAAAAGTATGGTTGCGTTAATTGACACAAATGTCATATTAAATTATATTACAGAGCGTGAGGATCGTTTTCGAGAATCGTCAAAGATAGTTATGGATTTATGCTCACAGGGAAAGGTAGACGGATATATTGCTTTTCACTCGTTATCCGTTATTTGGTATTCACTTCGGATTCCGGATGAGGGGAGGCGGATGTGGCTTAGAGATATTTGCAGGATGTTGACGGTTGTGGGAGCCACCCATGAACAGGTTTTAGAAGCAATAGAAAATGTGCAATTTAAAGATTTTGAGGATTGTCTGCAAGATGAATGCGCAAGAATGGCGAATGCGGACTGTCTGGTAACGTGTAATTTAAAAGATTTTAAGATGGCGAAAACAAAGGTTTACAGCCCGGATGAGTTTGTGGCATTATTAAAATAATCTTATATCACACAAAGGTAAAAAGAAAATTTGAGGCGGCGGCAGCACCGCCTTTTTGATACGCTTTTTGATTGCGGACACTGCGTTTGTATGCTACAATAAACGCAGACTTAGCGCCTGACGTTACGAGGATTAAATATTTCGTGTGGACAAGGAGGATGGGGTATGGCAAGCATCAGTTTGAAAAAGGTAATAGATAAATGGAAATGGGAAAATCTGACGCCGGAAATTGATATTTCCAAGATTAAGATTACGCAGCCCGATATTAACAGACCTGCGTTGCAGCTTGCAGGATATTTTGAACATTTTGAAGCAACGCGTCTGCAAGTGGTAGGTTTCGTAGAATATTCCTATATGAATGGACTGGATGAGGAATTACAGGAAGATATTTTTGAAAAATTGTTGAATAATCCGATTCCGGGCATTGTTTTCTGCCGCGAACTTCATCCGAACGAACTGTTTAAAAAAATTGCAATTGAGCACGGTGTGCCGCTTTTGATGAGCGATAAGGCAACTTCCGCATGTATGGCGGAGATTATCAGATGGCTGAATGTACAGCTGGCGCCCTGCATTTCTATCCATGGAGTTTTGATAGATGTTTACGGTGAAGGCGTTTTGATTACCGGAGAGAGCGGTATCGGTAAGTCTGAGGCAGCGCTGGAACTGATTCAGAGAGGGCATCGTCTTGTAACGGACGATGTAGTAGAATTGAGAAGAGTCAGTGCTGATACACTGATTGGATCAGCGCCGAATATTACGAAACACTTTATTGAGCTGCGCGGTATCGGTATTGTTGATGTAAAAGCGTTATTCGGTGCTTCCAGCGTAAAAGACACACAAAATATTGACCTTGTCATCCATCTGGAGGACTGGGATAAAGATAAAGAATATGACCGTTTGGGCATGGAGGAAGAATATATAGAATATCTTGGCAACAAAGTCGTATGCCATAATATTCCCATCAGGCCGGGGCGTAATCTGGCAATTATCTGTGAATCCGCAGCAGTTAATCATCGTCAGAAGAAGATGGGTTACAATGCGGCACAGGAATTATACCAGCGTGTACAGAAATCTCTGGCACAAAGACGGGATGAGGACGAAGACGACTAAAAACAGGAAAACAAGATTATAAGAAAGGAAAACAGAGAAATGGCAAGTCATGTATTTGGAGTGGATGTAGGCGGTACTACGATAAAGTTGGGATTATTTGACAGTAACGGAAATGTGATTGATAAATGGGAGATTCCGACCAGAACAGAAGATTGCGGAAAGAATATTCTGGCGGATATTGCAGATGCTGTTAATGCAAAGATGGCAGAAAAAGGACTGACAAAAGAAGATATTGCAGGTGTAGGCGTAGGCGTGCCGGGACCAGTAGATGGAAATGGTATTGTGCATAAAGCGGTCAACCTTGGATGGGGACGGTTTAATTTGAAAGAGGAGTTAGAAAAACTGCTTGACGGTATGCGCGTGGAGGGCGGTAATGACGCCAATGTAGCTGCTTTGGGTGAAATGTGGAAAGGCGGCGGACAGGGACATAAAAATCTGGTTGCCGTTACATTGGGAACTGGTGTCGGCGGCGGTATTATTATTAACGGCGAAATTCTGACCGGAGCTACCGGGGCAGGCGGAGAAATCGGACATATTCATGTAGAGGATAATGAGACGGAAAGCTGTGGATGCGGTAATTATGGCTGTCTGGAGGAATATGCTTCCGCAACCGGTATTACCAGACTTGCGAACAGGACATTAAAGGCAAGCGATAAGGATAGTGTTTTAAGAACGGGTGAAGTTTCTGCAAAAACTGTTTTTGATGCAGTAAAAGCAGGAGATGAGCTTGCGATTGAAGTAGCAAAGAAATTTGGAGAGTATCTCGGGAAAGGGCTTGGCATTATTGCAGGTGTTGTCAATCCGGAAATTTTCGTAATCGGCGGAGGCGTTTCCAAAGCGGGAGACGTATTATTCGATTATATAAAACCACCTTTTGAAACTACCGTATTTCATGGATGCAAAGATACGGAATTTGCATTAGCTACGTTAGGAAATGATGCAGGAATATATGGAGCTGCCAAAATGGTATTAAGCTGAAAAATTGGCATACTATATAGTATATATTTTAAGAAATGAGACGGTGCAGACATTGAGTGCGAATACATCTATATATGAGTATATTGAAAAAATCATTCCAAAAGAAAGAATGCTTTTTGAGGAACCTATGAGCAGGCATACTACCTTTAAAATAGGCGGTGAAGCAGAGTGTATGCTCCTGATAGAGCAGGAGGAGGAATTGATAAAACTGATTCCCTATTTGAACCAGATAGAGCAGAACTACTTTATCTTAGGGAACGGCAGTAATCTGTTAGTCGGCGATAAAGGATACCGGGGCATCATCATAAAACTCGGAGAGGGAATGAATCGGATTACGGTGGAGGAAAACTGTATTCGGGCTCAGGCAGGCGCGCTTTTGTCTCAAGTTGCAGCGGCGGCAAGAGATGCCGGACTGTCCGGATTAGAGTTCGCAGCGGGGATTCCCGGAAGTGTCGGCGGCGGCGTTGTTATGAATGCGGGCGCTTATGACAGCGAAATGCAGCAGATTACGGAAGCTGTTAAAGTAATGGACAAAGAGGGTAAGATTCTCATATTGGATAATGATACGATGGAATTTGGCTATCGTACCAGTATTATTAAGAACAGACCTTTTATTGTGCTTGAAGTGATACTGCGTATGCAGTCGGGAATAAAAGAAGAAATCCAGGAAACAATGGATGAGTTGATGGAAAAGCGCAGGAGCAAACAGCCGTTAAATTATCCAAGTGCGGGCAGTACATTTAAGCGACCGGAGGGTTATTTTGCCGGAAAGTTGATTATGGATGCTGGCATGAGGGGTTATCGTATCGGCGGTGCACAGGTTTCAAATAAGCATTGCGGTTTTGTCGTCAATATGGGAAATGCATCGGCGGCCGATGTGAAAGAAGTGATTGAGGAAGTGCAGGAAAGAGTAAAAGAGCGTTTTCATGTAAGTTTGGAGCCGGAGGTTATTTTTTTGGGCGATTTTTAGATAAAACCGGGTAAGGTACGATAGGGAGTAAAGATAAAGAATGAGATTTGTAGTAGTGACCGGAATGAGCGGCGGCGGAAAAAGTACAGTGTTAAAGATGTTAGAAGATTTAGGCTTTTATTGTGTTGACAATCTTCCGCTTCTATTAATAGAGAAATTTGTTGAATTGATTATTACGCCGGGAAGTGAAATTACAAAAGTTGCATTAGGACTGGATGTACGTGCTGACCAGCCGTTTAATGATGTGCAGAAAGTGTTGGAAAAGTTAAAAGC
>CAZKOR010000159.1:0-9058 GCA_964554405.1 uncultured Bacteroides sp.
GTTATGCCAGCAAGGAGATGCAGTATATTTTTTCACAGGATATGAAATTCAGAACCTGGAGAAAACTCTGGATTGCCCTTGCAGAAACGGAAAAAGAACTGGGCTTATCACAAAACGGAAAACCTGTCATTACCCAGGAGCAGATTGATGAACTGAAAGCTCATGCAGAAGATATTAATTATGATGTAGCGAGAGCAAGAGAAAAGGAAGTTCGCCATGATGTCATGAGCCATGTATATGCCTATGGACAGCAGTGTCCCAAAGCGGCAGGCATCATTCATCTTGGAGCTACCAGCTGCTATGTGGGAGACAATACGGATATCATTATTATGGCCCAGGCGCTGAAGCTGGTTAAGAAAAAGCTTGTCAATGTACTTGCAGAGCTTGCATCCTTTGCAGAAAAATATAAAGACCAGCCGACTCTGGCATTTACTCATTTTCAGCCGGCACAGCCTACCAGTGTGGGCAAGAGGGCAACTCTTTGGATGCAGGAATTCTGCCTGGATCTTGAAGACTTAAACTATGTGCTTGATGGATTAAAGCTTCTCGGTTCCAAGGGAACTACGGGAACACAGGCTTCTTTCTTAGAGCTGTTTAACGGAGATCAGGAAACCATTGATAAGATCGATCCCATGATTGCACAGAAGATGGGATTTAAGGAGTGCTATCCCGTTTCGGGACAGACTTATTCCCGTAAAGTGGATACCAGGGTTGCCAATGTGCTTGCAGGTATTGCTGCCAGCGCCCACAAAATGTCTAACGATATTCGTCTGCTTCAGCACTTAAAGGAAGTGGAAGAACCTTTTGAAAAGAGCCAGATCGGTTCTTCAGCCATGGCTTATAAGAGAAATCCCATGAGAAGTGAAAGGATTGCCTCTCTTTCCAGATATGTAATGATCGATGCTTTGAATCCGGCCATTACATCAGCTACCCAGTGGTTTGAAAGAACACTGGACGATTCAGCCAACAAGCGTCTTTCCATTCCTGAGGGTTTCCTGGCTATTGACGGTATTCTGGATCTTTGCCTGAATGTAGTAGACGGACTTGTGGTATATCCCAAGGTAATTGAAAAGAGATTAATGAGCGAGCTTCCTTTTATGGCAACAGAGAATATTATGATGGATGCAGTAAAAAAAGGCGGTAACAGACAGGAACTTCATGAAAAGATCAGAGAGCTTTCTATGGAAGCCGGCAGAAATGTCAAGGTAGAAGGAAAAGAAAACAATCTTCTTGAGTTGATTGCAGCAGACCCTGCCTTTAACATGACGCTGGAAGATCTGCAAAAAACCATGAATCCTTCCGGATATATAGGACGTTCCAAAGAACAGGTAGATGCCTTCCTTTCAAATGTGATCAAGCCTGTTTTAGAAGAGAATAAAGATCTGCTGGGTGTGAGAGCAGAGATAAGTGTGTAGGAGGAAAAAAAGTTGGGTGGCTTTTTTGGAGTAGCTTCAAAAAATGACTGTGTTTTTGATTTGTTTTTCGGTACGGATTATCATTCCCATTTAGGGACCCGCCGTGCAGGACTGGCTGTTCACAGTAAGGACAAAGGATTTGACAGGGCAATTCATAATATTGAAAATGCTCCTTTCCGTACCAAATTTGACAAAGATATCAATAAAATGGAAGGAAATATGGGAATCGGATGTATTTCCGATTACGAACCACAGCCTCTTTTAGTACGTTCCCATCATGGAACTTATGCCATTACCACGGTAGGCAAGATCAATAACATGGATGAGATCGTGGACAAAATTTTCAGCATGGGACCTGCCCACTTTTTGGAAATGAGCGGTGGTGATATTAATGCTACGGAGCTGGTGGCGGCAATCATCAATCAGAAAGATCATCTTATAGAGGGCATTACTTATGCACAGGAACTGATTGAAGGCTCTATGACGATTATGCTGCTGACAGAAAAAGGCATCTATGCTGCCAGGGACAGAATGGGAAGGACACCGGTAACAATAGGTAAAAAAGACGATGCTTTCTGTATTTCTTTTGAGAGTTTTGCATATTTGAATTTAGGATATACGGATGAAAGAGAACTTGGTCCGGGAGAAGTAGTAATCGTAACGCCGGAGGGAGTAAAGACTTTAGTCAATCCGGGAACAGATATGAAAATCTGCACATTTTTATGGATTTATTATGGTTATCCATCCTCTTCTTACGAGGGAGTCAGTGTAGAAAAGATGCGTTACAACTGCGGAAAGCTGCTGGCACAAAGAGATGATGTAAAGCCTGACAATGTAGCGGGGGTACCGGATTCCGGTATTGCCCATGCAATTGGATATTCCAATGAGTCGGGAATCCCTTTTTCCAGGCCCTTTGTTAAATATACGCCTACATGGCCTCGTTCTTTTATGCCGACAATTCAGAGTCAGAGGAATCTGATTGCCAAGATGAAACTGATTCCCGTACATGATCTGATTCAGGACAAGAGCCTTCTTCTCATTGACGATTCCATTGTCAGAGGAACACAGCTCCGTGAAACCACAGAATTCCTCTATCAGAGCGGCGCCAAAGAGGTACATATAAGACCTGCCTGTCCGCCCCTTTTGTATGGATGCAAATATCTGAACTTTTCCCGTTCTTCCTCAGAAATGGATCTGATTACCCGCAGGATCATCAAGGAAATGGAAGGAGAAGGAAAAAATGTGAATTTAAGTGCATATTCCAATCCTGAAACCTCAGAATACCAGGAAATGATAAAACGGATTGGAGTCCAGCTTAATTTTACCACACTCCGCTATCACAGACTGGATGATATGATTGCTTCTGTGGGAATTGATAAAAATAAGCTTTGCACCTATTGCTGGGACGGAAGAGAATAAATATAGTTAAAAAGTCTTGTTAAAGGGACGCTTCACGGTAAGGAAGCGTCCCTTGTTTCTCTTCCCATATATGCTATAATTGTAATTGGATTATAAGAGCCGCAAATCGAAATTTGCACTTTCCCAAAACAGAAAGGTTGAAATAATATGAACATTACAGCCATGACTTGTATGTGTGTAGATGTATTTGATGATACCGGAGAAATTCGCCCTGGTGGTGAAGCATTAAATTTTGCTGCAATAGCCTCAGAATACAATCATGTTTCAATTGATATTCTCGGTGCAATTGGTGACGATAATTATGGTAAAGCAATATTGGAATCCATTGAGAATAAACGTATCAACAAAGAATTTATTCACATTATTGCAGGCTCTACTACTGCAAATCATCGGATTTATCTTACTGAGAAAGGTGACCGATATTTCAAAGATGATTCTTGGAATGGCGGTATTCATGACACATATCTTCTTAGTGATTCTGACAAAAACAAAATAGTGAGTTCTGATATTGTCTTCATAACCTATGATTCTCCTAATTTTGATGAAGTATTAGAACTTAGAAAAAGCGGTTTTTTTCAGATTGCCGTTGATTTCAATATTTTAAGAGATTTTAAGATGTTAGAGAACATTGTACCATATATTGACTTCTTTTTTATCAGTGGTGAGGAAAGTATTCTTTCTCAATTTCATAAATGGTCGGAGCAATATTGCAACATCTTTAATATTACACTTGCAGAAAACGGCAGTGTTACTTACTATATGGGAAAAGAATATAGAGTTAATGCTGTTCCCATTGATAAAGTGATTGACACAACAGGGTGCGGTGATAGTTATCATGCTGGCTTTCTGTGTTCATATCTGAGAGATAGTAATATCATCAATGCAATGAATGAAGGTTCAAGAGTTGCTTCAAAAACATTAAGTCATATTGGCGGTTTTTAATTATTTTATTTTAATCTTGCAACGATAAATTACTGTTTGTCGGGAAGTAAAAAGGGACATGACTGTTCATTGGCATGCTATGTCTCTCTCTGTTTTGTAGATGTCCTCCTTTCAGCAGACAATTTCACTTTACCACAAATGAGCCGTCAGCCGTTGTGTATTAGGTAGAAGAAACTACCCTTTACATAGTAACACTCAATATCCGATTATGAAATATCTGTAAGAACATATAATTGTTTAAACCACGCTGGTCTCTTATTCTTGCAAGATGCAACCCTTTATTCACCAAGCGAAATATTAAAGATACGTAATCTAACGGTAAAATGTCGAGATGAACTTGAAAAATATTTGAGCAGAAACGGACTAAAGTATAGGGACGAATAAAGTAACCGTATAGAATTAAATTTATAGGAGTATATATGGATAATTTCTTTGATAAAGACCAAAACGACACGCTTGAAATTGATGAAGATACTGTAAAACTTTTGCTACAAGCCGCACTCACTCAATCAGACGCATATCCAAAGGCTTTGGCTAACTTCTTATTCCGCGAGGTTATAGAAGAAGCCCATACCAAGTACAATATCTCTCAGGAAGATATGCGGCGTATGTGCAAGCAAGCGGTTAATCGTGCCGCGCTTTACATTGCACACACAAGGAGTAAACGTCCCCACACTATGCAAGCATTTGCTATTCACGCAGCGGAATGCATTGAATGGGACGACGCAGAGATAACAGATGAAATCGAGCGTGAAATGGATTTAATTGCCATTGCCGAGAGGTTCTTGGACAGCTTAGATTGAGTATTATATATATGGAACAATAAAATAAGGGACTATTGCACGTTCGCAATAGTCCCTAATCTTATAAATTAATATGACCGTCAACGTCATAATATTGTTAAATGTTTTCCTCAATAATTTCCATAATCTCATTAAGCCGAACCTCGCCTATGCCCTTGACCTGTCCGATACGCTCCCTCAATAATTCAAGATCAACACCATTGCTCTCAGCACCCATAGCATATATTCTTTGAAGGAAATTAGTTAAATCAGTTTTATCCATACCTTTGATTTCACGATACAATTTCCTATCAATTTTTAAACCTTCTTCCATTTTCACACCTCATAACATATTTTCGTGTATTTATTATAACACATTTTCCCATACAAGTCAACTTTTCCCATAAAATACGGTAAGTTTCACAAGAACATAAGTTTCGTTTTGTTGCCTTTACCGATTGATTTTTACTACTGAAATTGGTATAATATTTTTAAAAATGTGCGGAAAGGAGTAGAAATATGGAACGTCAATATTTAGCTTGTGACCTTAAAAGCTACTATGCGAGCTGCGAGTGCGTAGCCCGTGGCTTAGACCCGCTTACAACAAATCTTGTCGTAGCGGACGAAAGCAGAACAGAAAAAACAATTTGTCTTGCTGTAACTCCTTCTTTAAAATCATACGGTATTTCAGGGCGAGCAAGATTATTTGAAGTGGTGCAAAAGGTCAAGGAAGTAAACGCAAAACGGCTATATAATTATAGAAAGCAAACAAGAAACTATAAATTTGAGTTTAACGATAAATCATATCTTGATACAGAATTGAAAAGTAATCCTGCACTTGCTGTCGATTTTGTTATCGCTCCCCCAAGAATGTCATATTATATGAAGCGAAGTGCGGAGATATATCAAATCTATTTAAAGTATATCGCTCCCGAAGATATAATTGTTTACTCTATTGATGAGGTCTTTATAGACCTCACGCCCTATCTTCAAACCTCTAAAATGACGGCGAGGGAGCTTACAATGACTATTATAAACGATATTTTCAGAACCACGGGAATTACAGCTACGGCGGGTATTGGCACAAACTTATACCTATGCAAAATAGCTATGGACATTGTTGCCAAAAAAATTTCTGCTGATGAAAATGGGGTGCGGATCGCCGAGCTTGACGAAATGTCATACCGTCGTCAGCTTTGGGAACATACACCCATAACCGACTTTTGGCGAGTAGGTAACGGTACTGCAAGAAAGCTGGAGCAGTACGGGATTTATACAATGGGAGATGTTGCAAGATGTTCATTAGAACCCAAAGGGTATAGAAGCGAAGATATGTTATACAAAGTTTTCGGAAAAAGCGCCGAATTGCTTGTAGACCACTCGTGGGGCTATGAACCCTGCACCATTGATGAAATAAAAAAGTACCGCCCTGAAACCAACAGTATAAGTACGGGGCAGGTCCTTCAAGTTCCGTATAGTTACGAAAAAACAAAGCTTGTCGTTCGTGAAATGACGGACTTACTTTCTCTTGATTTAGTGGAGAGAGGTTTTGTCACTAATCAGATAGTGCTGACTATTGGCTACGATATTGAAAACCTCACGGACAAGCAAATCAGCAGCGAATACAAGGGCGAAGTAACCACCGACCAATACGGCAGGAAAACGCCCAAACACGCCCACGGTACAATAAATCTTGACAAATACACTTCCTCTACTAATAAAATTGTTGCGGCGGCAATGGAGCTTTTTGACAGAATAATTGACAAGCGGCTAACTTCTCGGCGTATAAATGTAGTTGCTTGCAGAGTTATTCACGAAACTGAAATCACTTCGGAAAATCAATTTGAACAGCTTGACTTTTTCTCTAATTATGAAGAAAAGCAAGCTGACAAAGAAAAAGAGGAAAAGGCACTTAAAAAGGAAAAAAATATGCAAAAAGCAATTATTGAATTAAAAAATAGATATGGAAAAAATGCGGTTCTGCGAGGTATGAATTTAGAGGAAGGCGCAACAACCATAAGCAGAAATTCACAAGTGGGGGGTCACAAGGCATAGTAATGGGAAAGTATGATGATATTATAAATTTGCCTCATCACGTCTCAAAGACAAGACCGCATATGTCTATGCACGACCGAGCGGCTCAGTTTTCAGCGTTTAAAGCGCTTACGGGATATGATGATGAAGTTAAGGAAACAGCACGTCTGACTGATAGTAAGATTGAACTTACCGAGGAAGATATTAGGGACTTGAATTTGAAAATCCAAGTCCTCAAGGAATATGCGGACACAAGACCGTTTATTTTTGTAGAATACTTTATACCCGATAAAAAGAAATCCGGCGGGGCTTATGTAACCGTAACAGGGAATTTCAGACGAATTGACGAATATGCAGCCAATTTGATATTGACATCAGGAGAAGAAATACATTTAAGCGATATTTACAGCATTGAGGGAGATGTATTTGATATTATAGAGCGAACCTAATAGAATAAACTATCTTGTTGAGACTGTCGCACAGTAAATGTGCGGCAGTTTTTTGTTTATATTTTCCACTTTTTTATGACATAATTTGTGTGTATATACAATATGCTGTTCTTTCAGCTTTTTTCGACATTCGATTGCCATAAAATGGTATAAAATTTTGAAAAAAGCATTTTAATGTCAAGTGAAGTGCAAAGGTCAGTACAAAATCCTTGAATTCTGATACCGTCAAGGCAAACTAATTGCTTTAGATTGCCGCAATTCAAGGAGGATTACAAATGAAATTCATTATAATTAACCATAAAACGACCGTTGCCGTCAGCAATAAACTCTATACGACTATAAAGAGTTGTAATCGCTATGCTCAAAGGCAAGCGAATAGACTGTCGGAACGCGAAATTTTAATTGGTAATGAAGCAGAACTTGATATACTGTTAGAGAAAGAGCAAAATAGTCCCTGTGAGATTATCGAACGAAAAGAAATTTTTCAGGAGATTATGGAAATAATCGAAAATCATCTTACAAAAGATGAAAGGCAGTTAATTATTGCTGTTTTTCTAAACGGCGAGAAGCGATGTAAGACTGCTCAAAAAATGGGATTGACTTACAAGCAGCTTACATATCGTTTAAACACCGCACTAAAAAGGGTAAGAGAAATTTATAACGAAAATAAATAAAATGATTATTTCCGCTATAAACTAACCGTAAGTTTTCAGACTGCAAGGTTTTTGTTCTGACTTTTGTACTTTAGAAATATTAACAAATCACAACACGCTTTTTTGTATCATTATACAATTTTTCCCAAAACTCAAAAAAATATGTCCAAAATTTGGGGAAACGTGATTAAACAATGTCGTTATATATATAGAGGGACATTTTTTAATCCTCTTTTTGTCCCTTTTTGAACCTTGACAATTTAATCATACAGCAGCGAGAGATACAAGCTTGTATTGACGGATCACAAGCATACCCGTCTGCGGAAACGGCATATCGGAGGAGAACTGTAGCACTGTATGGAAAACAAAGAAAAATGGCAAGCAGAGCAATGTTCTGCTTGCCTATTATATAGGGAGGTATAAAAATGACTGCGGTACAGAAAAACGAAATAATTTTAAAAGTAGTAGCTGTTCTAAATGAAATCCTCGATATTGAAAACGAGAGTAACGAAGTAATCGAGGAAGTTGCACAATCAGATGAAAACCAGCCTGTTGAACTGCTTTCCATTAAAGAATGTGTTGAGGCTATAAACGGTTTATCGGCTCATACTATAAGGCGACTTATTAAACAGAATAAAATCCCTTGTATTAGAACCGGCGAGGGAAAACGAGGAAAAATATTAGTAAATAAGACAGCTTTGCTGGACTATTTGAATAATTCAGTTTATAAATTTTTAAAAATTTAAAAAAAGGTCTTGACATTTAGCGCTTTACTATGTAAAATAATATGTAGAAAAGCGTCGTAATCTTGACCTAACTGTTTGCCACCAAACAGGAGGAAAATATTATGGCTTCAATCAGAAAAAAGAAAAACTCTTATGAAATCCGCGTTAGCTGCGGCTATGACATAAACGGTAAACAAAAATTTCAGCAGATGACGTGGAAACCCGAAGAAGGTATGACCCCAAAACAAATTGAAAAGGAGGTAAATCGTCAAGCAGTTCTATTTGAGGAAAAGTGTCTTAAAGGACAAGTGACCGCTAACGTTAAATTTGAAACGTTTGCCGAACAATGGTTTGAAGAATACGCCAAGCTGAATTTACGCAGTACATCATATGTACGAATGAAACAGCTTACCCAGCGGGTATATCCTGCTATCGGGCATATGCGTATTGATAAAATTACTGGACGGCACATTCAGCAGTTTATCAACGACCTTTTGCTTAACGGAAAAAGTCAGAAAACAGGCAGACCGTTGTCAAGAAAAACGGCGGTACATCATTTAAGCTTTATTTCTGACGTTTTCAGTTATGCCGTAAAAATGGATATGCTAAGTGACAATCCTTGCAGACGTGTTACTGTAC
>CAZKOR010000160.1:0-9027 GCA_964554405.1 uncultured Bacteroides sp.
AAGATACCCTGTTCATGGCAGAGGAATATATGGACAGCCTTGGGAAAGAGTTTGAGCGTCTGCATAAGCAGAAAGTAACGGACGGACAGGTAAAGGAATATATTGAAATGCTTCTTCCTGTAGAAAAAGACGCTACTTCCATGCAGGAAAAGAACATCTTAAAACTGCGTGAGGATATGAAGAGTAGATACTATGATGCACCGGATTTACAGGGAGTAGGGAATAATGCTTACCGCTTTATCAATGCGGTATCCGATTTTGCGACACATGCAAGACCTCTGCGGAGAACATCGAACTACAATGAGAACCTGTTCATCCGCACCATGGACGGGAATCCCCTGATTGACAGAGCTTACCAGTTTGTAAAAGCGGCATAATGACTACATGGGTCAATATGAGCAACACAAAATATGGCAGGAGGAAAATCATATGTATACAAAAATTCCGGTTGGAAACTTGGACAGGAGGGAATGGCTTTTGTTAAGAAAAACAGGACTTGGCGGTTCCGATGCGGGGGCAGTCTGCGGACTGAACCCGTACAGCAGTCCCATGAATGTTTACCGTGATAAGACCTGTGATGAGATAAGAGAGCAGGAAGAGAATGAATCCATCAGGCAGGGGCATGATTTGGAAGAATACGTTGCAAGGCGCTTTATGGAAGCGACAGGATTAAAGGTACGCCGTTCCAATTACATGTACAGAAGCATTGATTATCCCTTTATGATAGCGGATGTAGACCGTCTCATCATAGGGGAGGATGCCGGACTCGAATGCAAGACAGCGAGCGCCTATAATGTGGACAAATGGAAAGACGGGGAAATACCGCTGCATTATATCATGCAGTGTTATCATTATATGGCAGTCACAGGGAAACGCACATGGTATATAGCGGCAGTGATACTCGGCAGGGAGTTTATTTATCGGAGACTAGAATGGGATGATGCACTGATAGCACAGTTAATCGGAGCAGAAAAGTATTTCTGGACAGAGCATGTGGAAAAAAGCATTATGCCTGCTCCGGATGGTTCCAAGGCATGTGATGCGGTACTGGAGCAGTATTTTCATACGGCAAAAAACTCTGCTCCTATTGAACTGACAGGCTTTGACGGGAAACTAAGCAGGAGAGAGGAAATACTTGCGCAGATATCCATGCTGGAACAGGAGCAGAAGCAGATAGAGCAGGAAGTGAAGCTGTACATGAAAGAGAATGAGTCTGCCGTAAGCGGTAAATACAGGGTGTCGTGGAGCAATATAGAAAGTACGCGATTGGATACAGCGAGAATCAGACAGGAAGAACCGGAAATCTACCGGAACTATGCAAAAGTTTCCACTGCCCGCCGTTTTCAGATAAAAGCAGCGTAGAGGAGGACAGAAAGATATGGAGAAAAGCATCGTACGGTTGCTTAAAGCAGATGAAATCGAATGCAGGGCGGCAGCGGTAACGGAAAAGGGAGTCAGTCTTTTATTGTATAAGGATGCAAGAGTTGACCAGAAGATACTGGATGAGACTTTCGGTGCATTCGGATGGAAGCGGAGCCATCAGTACATAGGAGAAAGCCTCTACTGCACAGTGGAGATTTATGATAAGGAATCCGGCACATGGGTTGCGAAACAGGATGTGGGAACTACCGGATATACGGAGAAAGAAAAATCCCTTGCATCCGATTCTTTTAAAAGAGCATGTTTTAACTGGGGAATAGGGAGGGAGCTTTATACGGCTCCCTTCATCTTTATTCCGGCAGATAAAACAGACGTTAAAAAACGGGAAGAGCGTTATGTCTGTAACGACCACTTTTCCATCCGTTCCATCGAATACGGCACAGACAGGGATATCACAGGATTAATCATTGCTAATGGAAGTGGAAAGGTGGTTTATGAGTACAGGGCAGAAGGCGCGGTGAAGAAAGGTAAAGAGCCGGGATTATCTGATAAAACACTTTCCCCAAAGCAGATAAATTCCTTAAATGCGGAGCTTGACAGAACGGGTGTAACGATGGAGAGCGTACAGCAAAGATATCAGGTGCAAGAACCGGAGGCAATGAGCGAGGAATTATACAGAAAAGTGATGGCAGCGCTGTCAAAGACGAAAACGAAAGCAGCATAAGAGTCAGGAAGAGAAAAATAATGCAAAGGAGAAAAGTTCATGAGTTATGAAGAATTTAAGAAAGAACTTCTAAAAGAACTGCAGGGGTACTACGGAGAGAATATGGAAGTAGAAATTTGTAGCGTAAAGAGAAATAATGGGAAATCCTATGACGGAGTGCAGATAATTATGGGAAATGCAGGATGGAGTGTTGTACCCGTCATTAGTCTGGACGGACTGTATGAGGCATACAGTAACGGCAGTATGGAGATGGCGGAATGTGTGGAAGAGGTCTGCAGGGAACGTAAAAGGCATGAAACAACTGAGGATATTTTCAGGACTGCAAAGAAACTGGCGGATTGGAGTGCTGTGAAAGACAGTGTATATCCAATGCTGTTATCCACGCAGAAAAATGAAGAGATGCTTGAAAATCTTGTATCTATACCGATTCTTGATTTATCGGTGGTATATATCTTCCGGATGAAGATAGAAAAAGAAATCAGGTGTAACGTAAAAATCAGCAGAGAGATGATAAAGCATTACGGAATAACGGAGAGTGAACTGCACAGACAGGCAATGGAGAACCTTGCAAAAGACGGCTATGAATTTCTGGATATGGCAGCTCTTATCAGGAATATGGTCCGGGCAGGGGATAAGGAAGACGGCAAAGGTCAGCATATGGAAAATATGGACAGAGAAGATGAGATACAGGTAAAAATGTATGTGCTTACCAATAAAGAAAAGTCTTATGGCGCAGCAGGCATCCTGAATAAGAAGTTTGTCCGGGAGTTTGCAAAAGGGCAGAACTTCTTTATCCTACCCTCATCTATCCATGAAACAATCTTTGTTCCGGCGGATAATTTATCAGACAGGGAGATATTTGACAATATGGTGGAAGAGGTCAACGAAACACAGGTCAGCATGGAAGAGCAGCTTAGTAACCACTGTTACTATTATGACGGACAGGCGGATGAAATCAGGATGTGTGCCTGATGGGAGGGTGCAGCATGGCGCAGGGATGCGAAATGACTTCTCATCCCTGTTTTTATAATACTAGGAAAGGTGGTGTATGGATGGAGCAGATATTAAAGGCTGTAGTCATTGGTGTTTTATCGGTTGTGATTGCGGCGTTGAATGAGAGTGATAGTGACTAAAATATTTATGAATAAAACCACCATACCATCGTTCCCATCTGTTATAATAAATAATAGGGCATACATATTATATGTTTATATAACGATGGAATGGATGGGAAGGTGGACAAATGAGAAAATATTTGGATTTTGAAAAGGACGTTATAACTCAGGAGTATATTGAAAAAATAAGGCAAAATATATATATAAAATATGGAATAGCTTTAAAGAAATTAGTGGATACTGATGAAAAGTCTATCGAGGAAATTAAATCTTTTATTATAAAAGAATATATGGGGAATATGAATTATGACAGTTTGGCAATCGAGAAAATGAGATTTTTAAATATAGAATATAGAGAAATGAATTTACCGATAGGTAATTACATTAGTAAAGAGGGAAAAGTGGTAGATAAAGATTTTGATAGAGCAGATGGAGGGAGTATGCTTTCTGATTATTACCCAAAAGAAGATAATATAGAACCTGAAAATTCTAAAAAGGATGTTCTGGGACTATATGAAAAAATAATGAATTGGGCAAATGCACCAGAAATGGAAATCCCTATATCTTTTGAAGAATGGGAACAACAAATGAAGTATATTATAATATTTGGTGGAATATTTACAGTGGATTTCAAATTGAAATGGTTTATATCATTAAAATATTCATCAATGAGTAATAAGTCATATAGACTGTATGATGAAGTTAAAGGAAAAGAGATAAAAGCATATGATAGATTATCTAAAGGAGAATATTTTCCTTTTTATAATAAGAATGAATTACCTGTTTTCATAAAAGAATTGCTAGATATTTTGTTTGAGCAAAGATATATACGACTTTTTGATTTTGAAATTTTTGGAAAGGAAGATGCAAATATAAAAAGGAATGATTCTACTGGAAGTGAGGATATTACACGATACAGCTATATGTATGTGGAGGAAATACTTAATAAACTTGATAATTCCAAACTGGAAAATTTCTATTGTTTGGATAATATGCTAGGAATTTCGCTTACCAATATAATTTTTAATTATATTTTTCTAGGAACTTATTCCAGTATTGCTATAAATGATAAAAAGATGTCATATGGAAATGTTGCTGATTTAAAAAATATAAATTCAAGAATTTATAAACTGAAAAGTTTAGATTTGAGTAATCAAGAAGATTTAGAACATGTAGATTTAGGAGCAGTAAGTTTAAACCCCGATATATTTTGTGAAGAATTGTTTAATATTATAAAAGTATTGGGACAATTAGAATGCTTATATGGTCGCAACTATATTGCACAAATAACCTTTAATTTTCTTTATATGAAAGACTTTAATATAGAAGAGATACATAAGGTATGTCATCATCTGGAAAAAAATATTGATAAATATAATGAATGTTTTAGAGATTTATATGATGTATCGACGTGGCACATATTTCATGATGCACGTAGTGAGGAAAATATAGAGGTTATGGAGGAGTTAGAAAGAGAGTTTGAGGAAATAATTAAAAATCTATCTGTGATGAGGGTATTCGATATATGACAGGGAATAACAAAAATGTGGAAAAAAAGAATTATTCAATTAGGAGAATGAAACTAATAAAAAAATCGGATAACTTATATGCGCAAGTACATAAAGCGGTTATGCAGGGAATATGGGAAAGGTAAAATTTTAATTGAATGTCAATCGAAGAACAAAAAAAGGAAAATTTAGCGGTCGATGGTGTGTTGACCGCTTTTTTTATATTATGTTAGTACAGTGCACGAGTTAATTGAATGAAGGAGGAAAAAACGTCGGCGATGCCGATAACTCTCATTTTTTCAGTGTCGCCGACAAAAAAAGAAAAAAGGTAATACAAAGATGATAGAAAAATGAAAGAGAAAACATAGTTTTCGATTATTAATAATGCTTAAAAATAGGAGGTAAATGATGAACAAGAATGAAGGCATTTCGCCATTGTTTTTTACAAATAGGACAGTGGAAGAAAAAGAAGAAAAAAATGCACAGAATGTAGGAATTGACCCATTTGAGTATTTTCCGTTGGAACTCTACAATGCAGAAAAAAATAAGAAAGATGAAAAAGAAGAGTGTACACAATCTATTGCTAAGGTATCTGTACAGGATTCAGAAAGGAAGTGGAATGTAAATGTAGGAAATTCGGAAGAATTATCTCTGATAGAAGTAAAAGAAAACAAGCAGATGCAAGTTGTTGAAGAAAGCAAGGCAGAAAAAATAGGCTTCATTAAGTCCCAGGCAGTAATGAATTCTGCAATAAATTTTACTTTGAATCCATTGTTGTATAAGATTTATGTCGATAGGCACGGTAATATTGTATATGAAAAAAATAAAATTTTGTTTGCTGTTGTTGTAAATGAAATAATATATGAGTTAGCGATAGAAGCAAAAAATTTATCGCTTATCTGCAAACGCATTACCGAGGAAATACCAACAGCAATAATTAATCATGATGTAAGAAATATCGAAAAAATCGTAGAAAATCAATTTCGTGAAGCGATAAATTCCTGCCCGAAACAGTTTGTTCTATTTCAAGCGGGATGGCAAAGGATAGACAAAAAGATGATATATGTGAGAGACAATATGATGCTTGGCAATGGAATGAAAGCAGAAACGGGTATGACATTGCCGGAGTATAAATGGGATGCACGGATGATTTCAGAGATTTTCAGCAAAGCCAGCAACATTTATCATGATATAACCAATGCAACGGTTCTTATTACATATTCACTTCTGGGCGTGTTGTTCAAACCCTTTAAAGAGGCAGGATATGTTCCTCGCTTTACACTTTTCTTAATAGGAAAATCCGGAAGTATGAAAACGGCTCTTGGAAAAGTGTTTTTTACCCAGTTGGCAAAATCTGAATTTCGTGGAATTTTGCGGCGAATTGATTTGGATACTGCCGTATCCTTGGAGAGAGGAATTGTTGCTTCGGGGCATGATACAGTAATACTCATTGACGATTATTCACCAGCCAAAACGAAAATAAAAGCTGACGAAATGCTGAATAAATTAGAAAAAGTTATCCGGATGAGTGGTGACGGAAGTGGCGGAAATCGAAGTGATAGAGAGCTTAACGACAATCAGGGAGAAGGTGTTCAAGGAATGGTTGCTTTAACTGGTGAACGCATGGGTAAGGGCTATTCTACGAATTTGAGATGCCTATATTGCAGGTTTGAGCGAGAAAGAGTTGATACTGATATTTTAACTTGGTTCCAGCGAAACGAATTCGCTTATACCACTTTTATAGCTGCTTTTGCGAATTTTGTATCGTGTAATTTCTATAGTATTGTTGAACTGATTAAAAAGAAATTTAATGATGAACGGAAAGAAGTACTCGGATTATTAAAAGAGAGACGGTCAGTTGATACGGCTGTGACTCTGCGCATAGTTTGTGATATTTTGAAAAATTTTCTTGTATCTTCCGGAGCGATGGGAATTGAGCAAGCAGATGTCCAAATTAGTATTATGAGAGATTCCGCTGTTGTATGTACACATATGAGTGAAGAAATGGCAACGGAGGAATTGACGAGTGTTACATATGTGCAAGCTATTTCTGCACTTATGCGAATGGGACAGATTGTACTTTGCGATGAAAAACTCACATCGAAAAATATGGCTAATTTTGACGGCTTTTTTGATGAAACTTTTTTGTACTTTAATCCGGATACGATACATCGTAAGGTAGTGGCATTTTTACGCCAAAGTAATCACTATTTTTCGTACGAACTAAAAGAGATTTTATCGATGCTTGCAGATGACCGAATTATCAAAACTGCAAGAAACGGCATCGGAAAAAGAACATTCTGTCCACGTATTTCTTTAGGTGGTATTCGTCATAATTTTTTGAAAATTCGCCGTTCAATTTTTGATGCAATTGTTGAGGGAACATTTGATTCTGATTATGGCGAAAGATGATAAGGAGGCAGAATATGTAAAATAATGACTGCAGGTGATTTGCAATCATCGTTTTACCCGCAGTCAGGTATTGAAAAATCTATGTTTGATATAAGATTTATGAAAAAAGAAAACTTTGCTTTATAAAAAATGAAGGAGGACAAAAAATGTACAAATTAACAGAGCAAACAGACGACGGCATATTCATTACGATAGCAACAGCGAGTCGTCTCACCAATCTCGGAAGAAATACGGTCAGAAAATTAGCTCAGGAAGGCAAGGCTGCACGAAAAATCGGCAAATCTTTCCGCATCAACCGACAGGTTTTTTTGGACTATTTGGATTCATTTGAAGCATAGGTTGAATGGTACGGAACATAGGGGCAGCTTTTTCTGCCCCTTTTAAAATAAGAAGAGGGAGGAAGAAAATGCAACGGAAAGATAAAAAGGGTCGTAAGTTAAGGAGTGGCGAGTATTATGACGAGAAGAACAATCGTTATGTGTTTCGTAAAATGATTCATGGAAAGCGTTATACAATTACGGACAGCGATTTAGTAGAACTACGCAAGCGCGAGGCAAAACTTATTATTTCTATCGAGACTAATGACATTATGAATCGGGAATTGGGGAAAGTGACGCTTGATGAGTATTTTGAGGAATGGTGTAAAGGTTCTGGAAAAACATCGAGAAAAGCAACAACATTGTCGAATTATAAATCATATTATAAGGCACATGTAAAGGGGACTGAGTTTGGGAATATGGAACTTGGAAAAATCAGAAAAATACATTGTCAAGGGTTGTTTAATGAGATGATTGCTGCAGGCAGCAAGCGTAGCACATTGAATAATATGAAAGGTTGCCTTAATGCGGTTTTTTCAGATGCGGAAGATGATAATGCCATTACAAAAAATCCATGTAAAAATATTCGTTTCAATAATAATATAGAATCAAACAGGAGAGAGCCAATGGAAATGGAGCAGGTAAAATTATTTATGAATTTCGTAAAGTCAGATGAAGAATTTTCAGTGCATTACAATTTATTCGTAGTATTATTTAATCTGGGCGTTCGGGTAGGAGAAATATGCGGTCTTACATGGGACTGTGTGGATATGTCCCATTCGGTTGTTTCGATTGAAAAATCATTAAACCGATACCGGAAGAATGATTATGGATTTACAAATGCGCTTGGGAGTACAAAGAGTAAAAGTTCTATAAGAAGAATTTCTTATAATGATTTAGTTGGCGCGGCGTTAGAGAATCAGAGAAAATATCAGATAGCCAACGGGATTGTCTCGCAGGCTATTCCGATTGTAGATGATTATGGTCGTATTGTTGGAGAAGCAGGAAATTTGGTATTTACGCAGACTAATGGGAATGTATGGAATGAGCCGGGAATAGTTAAGCTGATTCGCAGAATTGTAGAAAAACAGAATAAGATGGTTGCCGGGACAGATTTGCCATTGCTTCAATATTTTACGCCTCACCAGATACGTCATACATATACAACACTTGCATATGAAGCGGGAGCGGATGAAAAAGAAGTATCCATGCGTCTTGGACATGCTTCAGAAAATGTAACAAAGGATACTTATACACATTTGCGCGGAAAGAAAAGGGAAGAACAGGAAGCGGTTATTAATAAAGTCCGTATTGGCTGATGGATTGGGAGAGAAAAGGAATAAATCTGTGACAATTTCTGTGACAAATTTTGTGACAAACATGTACAAAGACGCCTCATAATGGAAATCCTTTTTAAAGATGCTTATGCATAAAACCGCGTAATAATCAATGATGGAGAATGATGATTTTTCAAGGATTTCACCCCGTCAAGAAAAAATACTTGACACCCCTGCACCAATATAGTAAAATAGCAAAAGTTGAAAGAATTGCATTCTTTCAACCGAACTTGT
>CAZKOR010000161.1:0-8926 GCA_964554405.1 uncultured Bacteroides sp.
AAGGAGTTACAGCAGGAGATTGACAGTCTCGACGTTCAGATTTCCAATATGAAAAGGAGACTGTCGTCTATCGTAAAGGAATACAAGTTTGATTCTGTTCAGGCATTTTACAAGGAACTCAATGCAGCAAAGAAAGAGAAGCATGATTATGAGACGACCCTCGCAGATTGGGAGAAAACGTACGGAGGAAAAGCAGTGGATTCCGCGAGCATCAGAGAAAAGCTCCAGCAAAAAGAGCAGATAGTGAGAGAAAGAGAAGCAGGCAAAATACATCAGACAAGGAAGAAATATAAGGGAACGAGATATCAGGAAATAAACAATGGTATTTTGTTACAGGAGAGAGCTGAAGCGGGGGCATTTATGCGTCATTTATGGAGGACATTAAAAGCGCCTTGCCATATTATAATATGGAAATTGCTCCATTATTATTGACATTTATTATTAAGAAAAGTATAATTAGTAATACAAATCATACTTGAAGGGAGAAAAAAATGACTGCACCAAAAGGTAAATATGCATGGACGGCTACCGTTGGAGAAAAAGGACAGATTGTTATACCAAAACAGGCGCGTGATATATTTGAAATCAAGCCGGGAGATACACTGCTCATTCTGGGGGATGAGGAACGTGGCATTGCCATCCCTCCCAAGGGAGCGTTTGCCGAATTGTTCGGCGTAGCATTTCAAGAAAAGGACGGTGAAAGTGATTGAAGAAAGTTGCATTCTTTTGTATTCCTGCACATGGCCATACAAACCCTATGCTCCCAGTCGCTGCTGAACTTGTCAGGCGCGGGAACATAGTCCGATTCTATTCGTTTGATGAATTTATGGAGAAAATCAAAGCTACAGGGGTAGAGTATATATCCTGTGATTCTTTTCTGCCAAAACTGACAAAGCAGGAAGAAGCTGGATTAAAAAACGTATCCACTACGGAAATGACAGTGCAGGATATACGCATTACGCTCAGTATGAATGAGTTTCTGGATAAGGAGTTTCAATCCTTCCAGCCGGATGTGGTATATACAGATTCTGTCTGTTTTTGGGGAAAACTGAATGCATGGAAACATCATGTGCCGATGGTTGTGTCTACAAGCACTTTTGCATTTAATCAAGTATCTTCTGAATACATGAAAAATAGCCCGAAAGAAATGGCAGATATGATTTTGGGGCTTCCGAGAGTTTCAAAGGAACTGAAAAAACTGGAACCATACGGATTTCATGTAAAAAGTGTTTTTTCATTAATCCAGAGCGATAATAATACGGATTCCATCGTATATACTTCACGGAGGTTTCAGCCGTATGCGGAGAGCTTTTCAGACCATTATGCTTTTGTCGGGCCATCAGTATTCTCAAAAATTCTGCCTGATAAAAAGAAGGACAGACCACTCATTTATATTTCCCTGGGGACGGTCATTAATGACCAGCCGGATTTCTATAACAAATGTATTGATGCTCTGAAAGATATGAATGCTGATGTCATGATATCCTGTGGAAATGCCATAAACCGCAAAGAACTGGGAACATTACCGGATCATATCCAAGTATATCCTTACGTTGACCAGCTTGCCGTTCTTGCAAAATCAGATGTGTTTATTACACACTGTGGAATGAACAGCGTTTCCGAAAGTTTGTATATGGCTACACCAATGGTTCTTTATCCGCAGACAAATGAGCAGAATGCAGTAGCAAGAAGAGTTACTGAAATCGGTGCAGGGATTATGCTGAAAGATGATTCTTCCAAAGGCATTCGCACAGCTGTACAGGAAATCCTGAACAGTAAGACCTATGAAAATGCCGCCACCGAATACAGTATTGATTTTCGTTCCTGCTCCGGCACCGCTGGTGCAGCGGAATTTATAGAAAATGCTCCACATTCATCAAACGGTATTGATATCATAGATAAGTTGAACAAGGCAAATACAAAGTTTCAGTTTTTATATTGGATGATTGTAATTGCTGCAATTAATCTTATTGGTTTTCTTGTCAGTTGGAAATATGTGTGGATCATTGGAATCTCTGCTGGAATATTGTCTTCACCGATAAGTAAGGCAATACAAAAGAAAAAATACAACAGTTTGGTACACAGCATTACCCATGGCAGACCATAATAATGTAATAAGCAATACAGTGTCAGAGTCCATAGAAATTTATGTGCCCTGTTCTGTTTTATGTTCATCTCTTATTCGGATACTTGATTCCATTCATTTAAACGGCTATAATATGGCGTATTCATAAAATATGGAAAAGCCATTATAGCCATTAAAACAAAAACAGGCATGAACAAAATATTTCAGAGGTGGTTTTATGATAGAAATTGCGATATGTGATGACAGCTTGGAAGATTTGGAAAATACGCAGGATATTTTGCAGAAAGTGGTTTCAGATGAAAGTCTGAATTGTAATATAAGATCTTTTCTGTCGGCATTTGAACTGCTGGAATGTATTGCAAAGGTTGATATATGCCTCCTTGATATAGAAATGGATGAGATAAACGGAATCATGCTTGGCAGGAAGATAAAAGAAAAATTTCCTGATGTCAAACTGATTTATATCACCAGTTACAGCGAATATTGTGTGCAGGCTGTGAATGATGCCCATGCCTTTTCCTTCTTGTGCAAGCCTTTAGATAAAACTAAGATGAAAACACAGGTGCTTGATGCGGCATGGCAGATTCCGTTACCCGTTGCAGAAAAGGTGTTTTGCAATGTCACGGACAGCGGAAAAAAGGAATACGCATCTGTTGCTTTAAAGGCAGATGATATTTTATATTTTGAATACATAAAACGGCAGCGTAAGGCTGTCATTGTATTAAAAAATGAAACATACGAATATGACTGTGTGTTCGGGGAACTGGAGCGGGAAATGCGGCTCTATGGTTTCTGCACTAATTGCAGGGGGATGATGGTGAATATGAGCCACATTATAAAAATCAAAGTGCTTTGTGCCAGCAATTCTGCTTGCCGTCAATGTTACAGGTATACCTCAGTTTTGTTTTCTTTCATGGCTTATAGCCGTCTTTTTCGTGACGTTTTTTATGTATTGTGACGAAGGCAGTAAACCATTCAGAAGGATTCTGGAAGGTGAAACGCTTATTATTTGTCTGGCAGGAGGCGAGGCATTGGCAGGACTCTTGGCACAAGGGCTATTTGAGGTAGTGGGTTATCGCCAGTTTACTCCTGTATTCTATTATCTGTATTCTGTTTTAACGCTGATCATTATTTTGAGCTTTTATTTTATGATAACAGGGGTGTTAAGCAAAAAAGGAAGTATGTCATATTCTAAGTCGCAGTATACTGTTTATGTTGTGATTTTGGGTTATTGCTTTGTCAATATAATGATTACAGCGAATATTGCTGTCAAAGAGAAAATTGATTCTATGTGGGCAGTAAATATTGTATGTATCACGATTGCAAATATTTTTCTATTTTATTTCCTAAAGACGACGGCGGAGAGAAATTATTTTGAAAATCAGACAAGGCTGTTAGAACAGCAGGCGAAGCTGCAATATGGGTATTATCAGAACATGAAAGAAAAGCAGGAAAAAACCATGAGGGTTCTCCATGATGTGAACAAGCATATCAAAGCAGTAGAGGGGCTGTATGCGTGCAAACCGGAGGATGCATCAGCCTATGCCGGAAAAATCAGCGATCTGCTGGAAACATTAGTTACACACCAATATACAGAAAATCCGATCCTGAATATTCTGCTGACAGATAAAGAAAGTGTTATGAAGGAAAAAGGAATCCAGGTAGATATCAAGATTGATAATGTAAGCATGGATTTTATAGAAGCTATGGATATTACCACGATTTTCGGTAATTTGCTTGATAATGCCATTGAAGCGGCAGATGCGGCAGAAGGTGACAGATATGTCTGTATCAGAATAGGTTCAAGGCATAAAATGCTTGTAATAAGCATTGAGAACTCCTGTGGTACGGTAAAGTGGAAGAATGGGAATCCGGTTTCAGAAAAAGGTTCGGACAGAGGCATTGGCCTGATGAATGTAAGGCAAAGCGTTGATAAATATGATGGGAACTTAACGCTGAAGCAGATGGACGGCAGATTTGTGGCGGAGCTTTTTTTGAACCAATAAAGAGCAATTAATAAAGGGCTGAGAAGCCCTTTTCGTATTTCGTGCAGAAAAGTCTTACTTCGTGCGGAAAGTCTTGAAATTTCCTGCTGGATTTTTTATTGTAACAGAGTCGCAGAATGTGAACAATGCTACAGGGCGTGGCATTCATGCAAACAACCGTTACTTGGATATGGCGGCAAGGCAGTCCTATCATAAAGACAGCAGCGGCAAGCTGACTTTATTATGGAGGTTCATCATATGGAAACAAAGAAAAACGAAAAGACACTGGGAGAAAAACTGAAATCACTTTCGCTGCTTTTAGGCGTGGGCATTGACTATCTTCTTGATTGTGAAGAAACACTGGATTTATCGGTTATGAGAGAGGAAATCAATCTTGCTGAGTTTGCTTATGAAAGGAAACTTAGCGGAAGATGGAACAAAAAGGCAGGAAAAAAGGATATGGCAGTAAGAAGCAGATATCCTGACGCAGAAATACACTGCCTGATGGGAAAGCAGGCTGCAAAGAGATGAGAAAAAGTGATAGACAACCATGAACCATTATAAATCGTGGTCTATGCTGAATAAGCAATTAAACAGGGAAGATCATGCAATTGTGGAAATGCATAAAGAAAAAATTATTCTTTTGCTTGCAGGACAATATAGTTGCAAAAAGGAGAAAAAGAAATGGATAAGAAAACGGAAAATAAAGAAAAAATTTTATAGCTGTTGGACAGAGCCTGGGAATGTGTGTCGGAATAGGAATTGGAGCAGGCATAAAAAAGAAAGCCGGTAAAGATGGATGCTTAAAGAACTTAAAGAATAAGAAACAATCATTTATGGAGGCACTATTATCTATGAAATATGTAAAATCTATGCCAAAAGCAGATACAGGACTAACAGAAAAATTGAAAAAAGACGGTTGGAAAAAACTAAAAGAGCCGAGAACGGTATTAAGGGCAAGTCTGCTTTCCCTGCCGTTGTCAATTCTATTAGGCGGGATAACAATATGGTATGCTGTCTGGTTAAAACCGGAGTTACTTGATATATTTATGCAGGATACCATCGTACTTACCTTTGATTTGAAATTTATTCTGATGGTACCGTTATATTTTGTATATATGTTTATCCATGAAATGCTCCATGCCGTATGTACGCCAAATGTATTAAAATCAGATAAGACTGTTTGGGGGTTAAATGGTCTGTTTGGTTTTGTAGTGACAGAGGAAAAAATGAGCAGGAAAAGGTTCATGCTGGTTTCGGTCATGCCATTTTTAGTGCTTTCCCTTGTCTCCTTAACCGTATGCCGCTTTTTAAATGTGCTAAACGGGTATGTACTGGTTTTTAGTGTATTAAATGCTATGGGAAGCTGCGTGGACTTTTTTAATCTGCTTTTAATTATGGTACAAGTGGGAAGGCGGCAGCAGATAGTAAATGTGGGAATGGAAACATATTTTAAGTAGAAATTTCAGTATTTATCTGTAATGTTATTTTGCGTAGCTTGATGCAATGTCCACCGTAGCAGTACAATATGGCTGCAAAGGAGGAATGATTATGTTCAAAGATAACTTAAAAACATTACGGAAGAAAAAAGGTATAACCCAGGAGGAGCTTGCTGCCAGCCAGCTTCTGGATTCACAAATGGATACAGAGGAGCAGCCAGATGCAATCGCTGAGCAGCTTTCCCGTATCGCTGAGCAGTTGGCAGTTAGGAACCAAAGGACGAAGAAAATATGGAAAACAGTGGCTATCATAGTTGGCGTTATTGTCGCTGCTTATATGCTGTTGATCGTTTTGGGTGGAGTGCTGTTTGCTCCATATAAAACTTTTACCACAACAGAAGATTCTCAGTCTGTTGAGGAATGGATAGACGAAGAACAATGTTTGGATATAAGTGATTAAATCAAGATTTGGATGTGAGGTTAAGGATGAAAGAAAAGATAACTGATGTAATCGTGAATATGGTTATATACTATTTATCGGCATTATTTGTTTCGTTTATCGCTAATCAAATTGGATGGATAGAAGGAAATATATTTATATATTCTTTATTTTTTACAATAGGATGGGGTTTTGCTAAATTTATTATATATTTCTACAAATATTTCTTCAAAAGAAAATAGCAGATAACGATAAAACTAAAATTTTATGATATGAATGGAGGGAAAAGAAAATGAACAGAAGAGGTACAGGCGTGGTATTTTGTTTAATCGGAGCTTTATTATTTGCCGCAAGGTATATTACGGCGGCAATATTTATGTCCAATGTTTCTTCATGGGACAGTATGCTTTTTTCATCAGGGCTGGAACATCAGGGGAATGGTCTGCTGATTTTTAGCGTCCTCAGTTTTGCTGCAGGTATTGCATATCTTGTGTGGGCAGAAATTGATGAACGGAAACATTAATATCGTGCTGTTGGCAAAGAAAGGAACCTGCTATGGAAACAAAAGAAGGATTGGAAGAGGGCGGTAATAGGAACAAGTTGCTTAAAAAACAGCTGAAATCAGACGTAAACAGAGTATCTATTGCAATTATTGTCAATTCCCTTATTATGGTAGTGGTTGTCATAATCGGAATGGTGGTGCGCCCAATCACTGTGGCGCTACGGTCCGGTTCTGCAGATGTTATGAAAACTTATAATGATATTATAGAAGATAATGCCTTTTGGGAGCGTGTGGCGGAAAGCGGTGTAGAATATCTCCTATTCAGTGTACTGGGCGTTTTCGCTGTATGGTTGATTATGAGAAAAAAAGCGCCTTTAACACACCTTTTTAAGAAAAGACAGTCGATGAATGTTCATTCGTTTTTTCATTGCCTCGTTATATTTATGGGAATTCAGCTACCGATTGTATTGCTTAATACGCTTGTGGAAACAGGATTAAATCAATTTGGGTATACAGCGGAAGCTGGAATGGAGATGGCTGCCGGAGAAAGTCTGACCATAACCATGTTCCTTTACAGCAGTTTTGTAGGACCGATTGTTGAGGAACTGATTTACCGTGGATTTGTGATGCGCAGTATGGAAAAATATGGGAAATCTTTTGCTGTTGTGGTATCGGCTGTATTCTTTGGGGTAATGCACCAGAACCTAATTCAATCTGTAGTTGCAATTTTTACGGGTTTGATTTTGGCTATGTGGTAATAAATTATTCCCTGAAATGGTCTGTTGTATTACATATTATAAATAACTGCCTGTTTGGGGATGTGCTGACGGAGGTAATAAAAGGATTTTCAGAAACTGTGCAGGAATATATCGTATCGGGAATCATATTGGTATTTTTTGTGCTTGCTGTTATCCTGTTGATAAAACGGCGGAAACAGGTAAGACAAGAAATCGGACTATGCCTGAAAAATAAAAAGTATTATCAATACGCTTTTACCTCCCTGTGGTTTTGGGTATTTTTCATCGCAAGCACGATTTTCAGTCTGCAGGTGATAGAAAAAATGTAGGGGGACTCTTATGAAGAAATATACACTGTTTATTATTGGTATTGTGGGGCTAATAGCAAGTTTTATCTGTATGGTGTTTTCACAGTCCTCTGTAGGAGGATTTCTATTATTAGCACAAATAAGCGGAACAGCAATCGGAAGAGAGATTGGAATAGTGGGATGTAAGAAACGTCCTAAGAAATAGCCAGATTATGATTAAAAAAACACTGCCATGAAATTAGAATCGAAGGGAGATAGAATGAAAAAAATTATCTATATCGTGATTGAAGTTGTTTCCATTTCATTGTTTGGATTAATTATAGGAAAATTTACAATAGGATTTATTTCATCTGCCCTCTTGCTTTTGATTACCGGCAGTTTTGGTTTGTCAGTCAGCCAGCAGAGTATTGGAATGATTTCAGATAATTTATCGTTTTTAGGGATTTTACTTTTCATGTATTTTTATGTGAGAAAGGTTAAAAAGCATAAAACTTCACGAATGAATATAAACCAGGAAAAAATATTCCTGGACACGATTTTAGGGTCGGTCATAGGAGTTTGCATCTGCTCTGCGGTAATTATTATTGCATTATGTTCCGGCTCATTAAAAATAGAATTTAGCTCATTCAATACTTTTATTTTGGTCTGTTCATTTTGGTCTGTTTTAGTCCAGGCGGGCATAGAGGAAATATTATTTAGGGGCTATCTGATTCATGAACTAAAAAAAGAATGTAGAAGTTATATGGCGATTTTGATAAGTTCGGTAGTATTTGCTGCTGTTCATCTATTCAATCATGGGATAACGATACTAAGCGTAATCAATATTTTTTTGGTTTCAATATTTTTAGCACTACATTCAACTGAAAGAAATAGTTTGTATTTTGTGATTGGCTTTCATACTTTCTGGAATTATACGGAAGAAATGGTATTTGGTCTGCCAAACAGTGGAATCATAACAGATGGGACGGTTTGTAAAGTGGTTTATGGTTCAAACAATTGGTTTTATAATCAATCTTTTGGTATTGAAGCATCCATACAGACAACGATTGTATTTATATTTTTGTCAATAATATTGATGTGCATGATGAAACGAAAGGTAGTGTAAAGCCGCGTATGAAAAAATCGGACTCTTTTCTATCCTCTTAATGCCATTATATTTCGCTTCTCAAATCGCTGTAAAGGCTGAAATAAACGGGCTTTCAGCCCGGCCTTGACAGCAATTTGGAAGCAAAAATCCTGACACTTAAGAGGAAGAAAAGGGGAGGTATAGTCTATGGAGGAGAAAAATCCTTAAAAGCATTGATTTTACTGGGCTTAAGCCAATTTGGCAAGCTGAAGACTTGACACTACCAAACGAAAACAATAATTAAAGGCTGGATACAGATGCAAATGAGGAATCTAAAATAAGCATTAATTGTTCGTGATATGCC
>CAZKOR010000162.1:0-8800 GCA_964554405.1 uncultured Bacteroides sp.
GTTTATTCATGGAATGAAGCGTATTAAAGGTGTGGAAAAATTCTTCCTGTGTACTTTCTTTTCCAATGATAAACTGAATGTCATCCGATGTCATTTATCAGGATATTGAGAATGAAGTGGAAAGAAAGCTGTTAATTAAAGCAATTTCCAAACTGTCCGAGAGAGAACAGACGATTATCAAACTTCGTTTCGGACTCGGCAATGCGGACGGCAAAGAACTGACGCAGAAAGAAGTAGCGGAGCTTTTGGGTATTTCGCAGTCTTACATTTCCAGACTGGAGAAAAAAATCATGCGCAGACTGAAAAAAGAAATCCTGCGGGAGACATAAGAATACATAAAATCAAAAAGCAATCGGATATTAATATATATTCGATTGCTTTTTATTGCCGAAAAAAGTATAATAACAAAAGAAGCACATTTACTGCGGCAGCGGGGAGCAGAGAATATGGGAACAAGAAGGACAGTTTTAATTGTAGATGATGATAGAATGAATCTGGTGACAGCGCAGAATTTTCTGGCGGAAGAGTATAAGGTAGTGGGAGTCAATTCCGGTAAACTTGCCTTTAAATATCTGGAAAAACATCAGCCGGATTTAATTCTTTTAGATATTTTTATGCCGGTTATCGGCGGCTTTGAGGTTATGGAGAAACTGAAAGAGCATAAGGAGTGGAGCAAGATACCGGTTATTTTTCTGACTGCTGACAGGAAGACCGAGACAGAGGCAAAATGCTTTGAGATGGGGGCTTATGATTTTATTACAAAACCGTTTGAGCCCAGAATTATGTTAAACCGTATCCGCCGTACAATCGAGTTGGACGGATATAGAAAGGATTTGCAGCGGCGTCTGGATGAAAAGACCAGAGAAATGGGACTTTTGATGATACAGGCAATTACGACGGTTGCAAACACGATAGATGCCAAAGATGATTATACGAAAGGACATTCCCTGCGTGTTGCACGTTATTCGGAGGAATTGGCACGTAAGATAGGCTGGTCTGAAGAAGAGATACAGAATATTCATTATATTGCCCTTTTACATGATATCGGAAAAATAGGCGTACCCGATTCTGTGCTCAATAAACCCTTTAAACTAACGAATGTCGAATTTGAGTTAATCAAGAATCATGCGACAATGGGCGCGGAGATTTTAAAGGACATCAATATGATTCCCAATGTCAGTGTGGGCGCTAAATATCATCACGAAAAGTATGACGGAACAGGTTATCCAAACGGATTAAAAGGAGAGGAAATTCCAGAAGTTGCAAGAATTATCGGTATTGTGGATTCTTATGATGCCATGACAAGCAACCGGGTATACAGAAGAAAATTAAAGGATGAAATGGTAAAGAATGAACTGATAAAGGGCAGAGGAACACAGTTTGACCCGTATCTGGTGGACCAATTTATGGAACTTCTGGAAGAGGGGGAGATACAGCGTAACATTCCTGAGGAAGAGACGGTTATGCCTGTGTTTAACAGTGATAAAATATATGACGGCGTGACAAAAGAGGAAACGGGGCTGAATTCCAAACTCGACTACCTGACAGGTCTGCTTGGAAGAGAGCAGGGAGAAAAGGAAATTACGGAAAGTCTGCGCGGCGGAAGCGGCTGCTTTATCATGATGGATTTGGATAATTTCAAACAAATCAATGAGACATACGGACACCTGGCGGGCGATTATGTATTAAAACTGATAGCGGATATGTTAAAAGATGTATCCGAGCAGGATATTGTTTGTAGAATGGGCGGAGATGAGTTCCTTTATTATGTAGAGGGAATCTCCAGACAAAAGGATGCGGCAGCTAAAGCCGAACAGATTTTAAGTATTTTTGAAGAAAAGAAAAAGGAAGAGGATATTCTAAAGAATATTACATTTTCTATGGGTATTAGTCTCTTTGGCATAGACGGCGGCGACTTTAACGAACTGTTAAGGAAAGCGGATAAGGCATTATATCACGCGAAGCAAAGCGATACCAAAGACAGCTATCTGTTCTATCAAAGCACAAGTATGGCTAAAACACTGGAACAGTCTAAGGCGGATTTAAACAGACTGGTGGACATGGTAGAACACAGAGAGTCATATCAGGGCGCGTTCCAGATTAACTATGAAGAGTTTGGGCGGGTTTATGATTTTGTTCTGCATTTCTCACAGCGTAACAAGCAGGAGGTACAGTTGATTCTGTTTACGCTTTTTTCCGCAGACGGCAGCGATATTCGATTAGACCAGATGGAGCAGGCGATGCAGTGCATGGAACAGGCAATCGTAAAATCCCTGCGCGGTGTAGACGTGGGAACACGCTACAGCAGCTCACAGTTCCTTGTTGTTTTATTGGGCGCGGAAAAGAGCGACCTCCGCATTATTACAGACAGAATCGTGCAGAATTATTTTAAGCTGTATGGCAAAAGGGATATTACGTTGTCTTATGATGTTGCCAATTTGCATGAGGTGGAGGAAACCACCTGACCTACGCCGTCAAATAATTCCGCATTGTCTTTAGGGCATTCTTTTCCAAGCGCGAAACCTGTGCTTGGGAGATGCCTATTTTTTCTGCAACTTCCATCTGCGTTTTGCCCTCAAAGAAGCGCAGCGTAATAATTTCATGTTCCCTGTCGGAAAGCTTTTTCATTGCTTCACTTAAAGAAATGTGCTCTACCCATATTTCCTCTTTGTTCTTCTTGTCACTGATCTGGTCCATAACATAGAGAGTGTCGCCGCCATCGGTGTAAATGGGTTCGTACAGACTCATGGGGCTTTGGATGGCATCTAAGGCATATACAATATCTTCTTGTGAAATGCCGATTTCTGCTGCAATTTCGTTTATGGTAGGCTCCTGTGCATTTTTTCTTGTCAGATTTTCTTTTGCATAAATGGCTTTATAAGCGGTATCCTTTAGGGAACGCGATACCCGGATGCTGTTGGAATCCCGTAAATATCTGCGTATTTCCCCTATGATCATAGGCACGGCATAAGTGGAAAACTTTACATTTAAACTACAATCAAAGTTATCAATCGCTTTGATAAGACCAATACAGCCGATTTGGAAAAGGTCGTCAACATTTTCGTTGCTGGAATGAAACCGTTTAATGACGCTTAACACAAGTCGCAGATTGCCTTTGATATATTCTTTTCTTGCATTATCGTCCCCATCCTCTATTTTCCGAAAAAGTTCTTCCTTTTCCGCATTTTTAAGCAGTGGAAGCTTTGCTGTATTGACACCGCAGATTTCAACTTTTCCCTGAACCATAATAAACCTACCCCTTTCTTTTTTTCATTTCTTTTCTCTCTAAAAAGGATGTGCGAAAGTGGAGGAATTATTCATAAATAAACTGGAAATAAAATGTTTTACAAAGTAGAATATATTTGTTACATTATTAGATGGAGTAGATAATTGCGGACAGTAATTGTCAGACAAAAGAGGAGATATGGCATGAAGTGTAAAAAGTGCGGAGCAAGCCTGTTAGATACGGATAGATTCTGTAGCCAGTGCGGTTGGAAAGTCGTAAAGGAACGTCGGTGTCCTGAATGCGGCGCAGCTTTGCGTGAGGGGACAAAATTCTGTCCAAAGTGCGGCGTATTGATTGGAAGCAGCAAATCTGATGAAGGAAAAGTAATCGTAAGAGACGAAGAGACATCGGAAATTCCGATTGGCGATATAGAGCAGAATATTTTATCTGAAACAGAGCGTGAACTTCATACGGGGAAAAAGAAGCATCCGGCAGCAGCGGCACCGAAAAAAAGTGTTTCGGCATCTGCACCGAAAAAGGCAGTCCCTGCGCCGGAGCCGAAGAAAAAGAAAAAACCTGCGCCTGTCAGAAAGAAAGTATACGAAGAATGGGATGACGAAGACGAGGATGATGAAGACGACGAGGACGATACCGGAAACAATTTTATGGTCATTATGACGGCTGCTATGGCGTTTCTTATCATTGTACTTGCAGTGCCGTTTTTCTTTATCGTGAAAGGAAAATTTCCGGTTAAAAATTATGGTGCATCTGCAGAGGCAGAGCAGGATAATGAGACGGATGGTACAGAAGCAGAAAACGATTGGGAAACGGAATTGGAGCCGGAGGAAGATAATACTGTAGAAATCGAGGAGCCGGATTCTGAGCAGCCCGTCGGTACGTTATCTATTGTTGGCAGTGACAAGGTCAATGTGCGTGATAATCCGAGTACGGAGGGAACGAATGTTATTAAACATGCCAAAGCGGGTGAAACATATGAATATATGGGAACGACTGAGGATGGTGAATGGTACATTATTTTGCTAGAAGACGGCAGCATAGGATATGTTTTTGGAAAGTATGCTTCTGTTGATTAGGAACGATTTTTCCGCTGTTGCATTAAATAATAAAAAGGGCGGAATGTCGGGGATAATATGCTGTTTTCTGAATTTAAGAAAAAAGAAGTCATCAATTTGAAAAACTGTCAGAAACTTGGCAGGGTAGCGGATTTCGAATTTGATGAGTGTACGGGTCAGATTTTTAAATTAATTGTGCGCGGCAATAGTAAATTCTGCGGTTTGTTCTGTAATGAACCGGATTATGAGATTTGCTATAAAGATATCAGACAAATAGGTCCGGACATCATTATTGTGGATACTTATAAAAAGGTATGACATTTTTAGTTGACATAATTATTCTATCATGCGATAATAGGTTAAACGAATTATTCAATTCGTTTAACCGTGAGTTTATTCAGATGCCGCCAGCATCTGCGCAAACGTCGCGGAAGTTAGAAGTATAGGGGGATGAGGGATGAAGTGTCCATTTTGTGGTCATGAGAATACGAGAGTTATCGACAGCAGACCGGCGGAGGATAATAACTCCATTAGAAGAAGACGAGTGTGTGATGAATGCGAGAAGCGTTTTACAACTTATGAGAAAGTGGAGACGATTCCGCTTATCATTATCAAAAAGGATAATAACAGGGAGACTTATGACAGAACCAAGATAGAGGCCGGTGTGCTTCGTGCATGTCATAAAAGACCGATTAGTGCGAACCGTATTAACCAGCTTGTCGATGAGATTGAGACAGAGATTTTCAACAGAGAGGAAAAAGAGATTCCAAGCCAGGTTATCGGCGAGCTTGTCATGAATAAGCTGAAAGATTTGGAAGCAGTTGCTTACGTCAGATTTGCATCTGTTTACCGCGAGTTCAAAGATATCAACACTTTTATGGACGAGTTAAAGAAAGTATTGGATACTTCGGAGACTAATATCTAAAAGTATGCGGATAACGAATATCCGGCAAGGAAGAAGCAGGGATAGGCTATGACAGACCAGGAAAAAGAAATTGTAGCAAAGGCAAGTGTGCCGATGACGATTGCAAACGGCTTTCGCATTCTATTTATGATAATTGCATTGTTCCTTTTATTGTTTATTTTTTTTGGAAATAAAATATGGGAAAATGTGGCATGGTATGAAGCCTTTAAACAGAAATCATATGCTTTTTTATTGTGGGATATTCTTTTTATGTTTCTCAGCACGATTCTCAAAATTATTTTTACGGTAAGGTATAATCATATTGTAAAAAAACTGTAAAACAATATTAGAATTCAACGCCCTGCGCCTTGCAACGCGCAGGGCGTTTTTATATAATGTGATACAGGAGGGATAGTGTGAAAAATAAATTATTTCACAGGTTAAGTAAGAATGGGGGATTATGATGTTTGAACGTTTTTATCCGGATGTGTATCTGGATTCTGCATATGATATTGATTACGAATCGTTATATGAACAGGGTTACCGGGGCATTATCTTCGATATCGACAATACGCTTGTGCCACACGGCGCACCCGCGGATGAACGGAGTATTGCGCTTTTTGAAAGGTTAAGACATATCGGCTATGAGAGTATGCTTTTATCGAATAATAAGGAGCCGAGAGTCAAATCGTTTAACGATAAGGTTAAATCGCGCTATATTTATAAAGCGAATAAGCCTTTTCCGGAGAATTATCAAAAAGCAATGGAGCAGATGAAAACAACGCCCGCCACTACGCTTTTTGTAGGCGACCAGCTTTTTACGGATGTATGGGGCGCGAAGAAAGCGGGCATTAAGACTTATCTTACCAAACCGATTCATCCCAAAGAGGAAATCCAGATTGTGTTAAAACGTATTTTGGAGAGAGTTGTTTTATATTTTTATAAAAGAAAAAAGGAGCACAGCGATAAAAATGATTAACGGAAAAACAAGAACATGCGGTTTGATTGGAAATCCGGTAGAACATACGATGTCACCGGCAATCCACAACACACTTGCCGCAAGATGCGGACACAACCTCGTCTATGTGCCTTTTCTGGTAGAAGAGGGAAGGGTATCGGAAGCGGTGAAAGGCGCTTATGCGTTGAACATTCTCGGTATGAATGTGACAGTACCCTATAAGAGCGAAGTCATCGAAAGTCTCGTGGAAGTGGATGAGCTTGCAGCGCAGATTGGCGCAGTCAATACGCTTGTCCGTACAGAGGGCGGCTATAAAGGGTATAATACGGACATGAGCGGTCTGCACCGCGCTATGGCAAGAGAGGGCATCCGAATAGAGGGAGAAGAAATCATTCTCTTAGGCGCAGGCGGCGCGGCAAGGGCGGTTGCTTATTTATGCGCGAAGCAGAACGCAAAACAGGTTTATCTGTTAAACCGCACATTAGAGAAAGCTAAGAAAGTAGCAGAAGAAGTCAATCACGCTTTTCACAGAGAAGTTATTGTACCGATGTTGCTATCTGATTATCCGAAACTGCCGGAGAAAAAATTTCTGGCAATTCAGGGAACTTCGGTCGGACTTGCCCCGCATGAAGATGACGTTGTGATAGAAGACGCCGCTTTTTACCAGAAGATACATACCGGCTATGATTTGATTTACAAGCCCCTGACGACACGATTTATGCGTATGGTAAAAGAAGCTGGCGGGGAAGCCTATAACGGCTTGAAAATGCTGCTTTATCAGGGCATAGACGCATATGAACTTTGGAATCAGGTGAAAATATCGGAAGAAGATGCCGAAGCTGCCTATGAAAAAATGAAACAGGCTATGGGAATATAATTTGGAAAGGATTAGAATTACATATGAAAAATATTATTCTGATTGGTTTTATGGGATGCGGTAAATCAACGGTAGGCATTAAGCTTTCCTACCGCCTGCGCCGTGCATTGGAAGATACGGACAAGCTGATTGAAAAGGAAGAGGGCAGAACGATTTCTGAAATTTTTGCGACAGACGGAGAACCGTATTTTCGCAGTCTTGAGACCGAATGCTTAAAAAAACTGATTCAAACGACAGACGGTAAAATTATTTCCGTAGGCGGCGGTCTGCCCATACGGAAGGAAAACCATGCCCTGTTAAAAGAGTTGGGAACCGTCATTTATTTGCGCGCCACGCCGGAGACGGTTTACGAGAGAGTAAAGCATGACACAACAAGACCGCTTTTACAGGGAGATAACCCGCAGGAGAAAATAAGGACATTACTGCAGGAGCGCACACCTGTTTACGAACAGGCGGCGGATTTTGTCATTGATGTGGATAATAAGGACTTTGAGACGATTTTAGATGAGATTGAGAAAGTGGTGTAGGATTCGGGGGCAAAAGATGTGAGAAAAATTGACGATGACATTTGCTTAGTGCCATATTATCCTAATGATGATATTGCGCTTGCATGGTATCAGGATAAAGAAGTATGCAAACAGGTGGATAATATTGATGATGTATATTCATTAGACAGGCTGAGAGCAATGTATAATTATTTGAGCACTCATGGCGAGTGTTTCTACATTCAGTACAAGGGAAAACTTATCGGAGATATTTCCCTTCAGGATAGTTCGGAAATTGCCATTGTCGTCTGCAAAGAATATCAGAATCAGCATATTGGCAGAAAATGCGTGTTGGATATGATAAAACTAGCAAAGAAAAAAGGAATGAGCCAGATTAAGGCAAATATTTATTCATTTAACAAACAGAGCCAGAGGATGTTTCAGTCGATAGGGTTTCAGCCGTCAGAAGATGAGTGGTATATTTATACTATCGAGTGACAGATAATAAAAAAGGAGAAGTAAGAAAATGAAATTATTAGTAATCAACGGACCAAATTTAAATTTTTTAGGAATTAGGGAAAAGAGTGTATACGGCACACAGGACTATGACTATCTCTTAAACATGATAGCCGAGAAAGGACAGAAAGAGGGTTGTACAATCGAAGTATTCCAGAGTAATCATGAGGGCGCAATTATCGACAGGATTCAGGATGCTTACTTTGACGGTACGGAGGGAATTGTCATCAATCCGGGCGCATACACCCATTACAGCTATGCGATTCATGATGCCCTTGCCAGTATAACTGTGCCGAAAGTGGAAATCCATATATCCAATATTATGGAGCGCGAGGACTTCCGAAAAGTGTCCGTAACCGCTCCCGCCTGCGATAAGCAGATTTACGGAAAAGGACTGGACGGGTATCTGATGGCGATTGATTTTGTGCTTGGGAAGAATCATTCATAAAAGTTTTGTTGCGTTAATTGCAATAAGATAATAAAATGTAAGTAGGAAAGTATGTATGAATGAGGAAAGAGCCATACTAACAAAGGAGGTGTTTATTATGGCAACTTCAAGCATCACGAAAAATTTTGTTATTTCCGGAAAAGAACAGGTGGAAATGTTTATCAATGCGATTGAAGAATCTGCCAAAAACCGTCCTGAACGTACTCCGGTAGCCGCAAGGCAGATTAAAGGAGAAGAGGAATTGAGGAAATTTATGAAAGAATGGGAGAAAGCGAATGGCGATTAATGATAAGTTTTTTTATATCAACATTCG
>CAZKOR010000163.1:0-8557 GCA_964554405.1 uncultured Bacteroides sp.
TGCCAGTTCCGACACTTCCGCTTATGTTCACAACGCAAGTAATATCATACTATTGCAGAGACAAAAAGTCAATACATTTTTTTAAATTCACTAAATTTTTCGTAACAGTTCAGAGCGCGGGCAGGGGAGCCCTAAAAGAACCCGCGCTTTGAACTGCTACAAATTTTACGGCTTTTACAAACATTTTTCCTATGAAAAACAATAAACATATGCTACAATGATTTACAGAAAATGCACTTCAGATAAAAAAGGAACCATGATATGAAAAAGCCAAAAAAGATTACCAAAAAACTAATATTGCAGATAATATGGGTTATATACGCGCTGGCCAGCATTTTGTTCTGGCTGCCCAAAATCGATAACCTTTTTTCTCAGGACTATTCTTCCATATTAAATCATATTTCATTGAATGATTCCTGGGATATCACCATTGGAAATGACGTCTACCACGATGTTTCTTTAGATGATTTCAAGTTCGATGCCGTAAATAAGGGAACGGAAATTACGATGAAACGCACGCTTCCTGATAACTGGGATACTACGGAGGGTACACTGCGCTTACATATCAGACAAGCCGCCGTGACGGTTTTGATTGACGAAAAAACTATTTATCAATATGGCTACGACAGGATGATGCAGAATAAGACAGTCGGCAGCGGCTATCTGTTTGTCAATTTTCCTGACGAATATCAGGGAAAGGAACTGACGATTCAGCTCACACTGGCTGAAAACAAAGCATTTTCCTCATTTGACCCTATACGCATTTATGAATGGCAGAATGCTTACCGTATCCTGTTGACGGAAAACAGACTGCCCATGTTCTTAGGCTGCTTTTTATTCGTTTTTGGGCTTATAGCCTGCTTTATCACCATATTTGCCCTGACTTTTTCCAAGAAATATATCCGAATGCTTTGTATTTCCGCTTTCTCTATTTGTACAGGGTTGTGGACATTATGCTACTACAACGTCATTTCCATTTTCTCCATGCCGCTGTATTCCATATCGTTATTGGAATATCTGACGCTTTATCTTGCCCCGCTTCCACTGATTGTCTATCTGTGGTATGATGTGGCAAAATTGGAGAAAAAGCTGTTTAAAGTATGTTATTGGACTCTTTCCACAGTCCATATCATTGCTACATTCATCATGATTGGGCTTCATGCAACCGACACCGTACACTGTGCCGCAACTTTAAAGTATATGCAGATACTGATTGTATGCTCTCTTTTATACTTTATCATCATTGAAATATTGAGTTTAAAATCCAGCCGTGCAAGCGACAGACTTTTTCTGGTGGGTATGCTGTTAGTCGCTGTCTGTATTTCCTATGACTTAATCAGCTATAGCGTTAACCGTTATCTGGGCAGAGCCGTTCTCACATTACGGGGCGTAACCTCATTTGGACTTGTGATTTTCATCTTCATTTTAATCGGTTCTTTCTACTTCGAAATGACGCAGAAAATGATGCAGGAAACAGAACGTAATTTCCTGATTAAAAGCGCCTATACGGATGAACTGACACAAATCCACAACCGCCGTTACTGTATAGAATACATGAATAAAATAAAAGATTCGGAAAACCCGGATTACACGGTTATCTGTTTCGATTTAAATAACCTGAAAACCGTCAATGATACTTGCGGTCATGCAAAAGGAGATATATTAATCAAAAGCGCGGCAGATGTGATTTCGGAAACGTTTGAAGAACACGGTATTGTGGCAAGAATGGGCGGAGATGAATTTATCTCTATCATCGAAACAGCCGAACCGAAAGAAATTGACCGCCTGATGACATTATTCCACTCTAACATCGACCGTAAAAATCAGGAAGTAAGCGATTTAAATATGTCTATCGCATACGGCTATGCTTCCTGCAGCCCTAAAGAATACGATATTGAAAAGATATACCAGCTTGCGGACGACCGCATGTATGAGACAAAGAAACAAATGAAACAGGGAAAAAGCAACAGGTAAAAGAAAATGCGATTAACAAAGAATACAAAGGTATTATGGATTGATTTGCTTCTTATCCTTGCCATGTGCTGTTTTCTTGGCGGCTATGTTAAATATGATGAACAACGGCACGAATATCAGATTACGTCTCTTACCTCGGTCAGTCAGGATGTCTGGTATCAGGATAACTATGTTTTTACCCAAAACGAAAAAGCCTTACTGCAGCATCAATATGAATTATCGGGGGCACTGCAGGCTGATATCTCAGAAGCAGCGGGAATGGAAACGATTGAAATCTATACAAACACTTCAGAAGATACGGCAGACGGTCTTGTTATGGTCAGAGATGAGGCTGGGAAGCTGTTAACCGTCATGTCGTCCAATTCCCATAATGACAACCGGAACATGATTTATCTATATGAAAAAGACGGAAATACCATGCTGATGACATTTCGTATCAATTTCAGGTGGGAATGGATATGTGATTATCAGTATGAGCTTTTTTGTCTGGATGAAAATAATGAACCGGTCCTGTACGCAGGTTCTAAATGTGTCTTTTTTGTCGGCGATTACAACAATGAATTTTTCCCGCGCTCTTGGATAACAGAACTGGAGGGGTACTTTGCTGACGCCGTTTTACTTCTTAGCACGGAAGAAGATACGTTCCGGGCTTATTCTCCGTCAGATGAAAGTCTCTCCAAATGGACGCCTATTCTTTATTATGAATGATAGCTGATTTTGTAACGGCACTCTTTTTTCCACATGACATATAATACAGTATAATCTCCCTTATCGAGGTTTTGCCATGTATTCATCTCTTTCTATTGCTATCGCAGGACGTACCCCTGATACTGTCAATTATGAAAAGGCGCTGCACAAACTGGGAGCGCATTCGCTCACTTGTCTTGACACGGAACAATGTATGGACTGCGACGGACTGATACTGCCCGGCGGCGGTGATATTACCCCTGCTTTTTTCGGACAACAAAATCACGGTTCCCGCAAAATTGATACGGAGCTGGATATTTTACAGCTGCAAATGCTGGATTTGTTTATCAAATGGAAAAAGCCCATACTCGGTATCTGTAAAGGGCTTCAAATCATTAACGTACATTTCGGCGGCACTATCTGTCAGCACATAAAAAATGCCGCCACACATGAGTGGAACGGCAATGACCGTTTTCATTATGTATATCATACCGGATGCAGCCGCACCGATTTTTTCTATCAGATATACGGAAACAGCGCATTTGTCAATTCCGCCCATCATCAGTCCATCGAGCATCCCGGTAAAAAACTCATTCCTGTCTGTCAGTCGCATGATGGCATCATAGAAGGCATTGTCCATCAGGAACTCCCGATTTTCGCCGTCCAATGGCATCCAGAACGAATCATGGAGAAAGGCGGAGCGGAACTTATGTCTTATTTTTTAAATATTTGCTCTGAAGTTCCTCTTTTGCATTCTGCGACAGCATATCGAACAATGCTTTCATAATATCATTCATAACTGCCAGGGCATCCGCATCCACATTTTTGACCGCCGCCATAATGCCCTGGATGCTCCTTTTCCAATTGGCAAGAAAATCAATCAGATTATCCGCTTCCGATGCCTGTATCACATCGAAAAGAGTATCTATAAAAATATGCATCTGCTCCTGATTTAATGACAATATCCAATCATTGAGCGTTGTATCCATAAACATAGTATGGGAATGAACATGTTCTACAATCTGGAAATCATCTTTTTCTACCCGCCAGGAATAAGGGTCATGCTGTGCCAGACCGATGCTTTTGCTTCCCACAACCCGATAACTGCCCTCACAATCAAGGAGCATACCCACCAGAGACGAACGTGGAACCGTCCTGCGGATTTTACTTTCAATCTTGTCATAACCGCACTTTTCTTTCACTTCCGGACGGAATCCCGGGCTGTCATGATTGAAAATGGCAATAATCCTGTCCTGTATCGGCTTCTCACAGTTCATAGCAGCATAAACCGCCAGATTGCCGCCTTTGGAATGTCCTCCTATATAAAACGGCCGCTCTATCTTTTCCGCCGCACGATTCAGATAGTCCACCGCCATGACCTGCCCCGGTACAGGCTCCGAAAAAGCCAGATTCAAATCTTCTTTCCACCCTATCATATTTTCATCCGTACCGCGGTATGCAATATAGTAAGCGCCGTCTCCAAGCCGGCAGGTAATCGCTGAAAACTGACTCTCTTTCTCTACCTCCACTTGGTTTACATAATTCTCAACTTTCATCGTTCCAAAACGCTTGCTGTTCGCCATTGCAAGGAACAATTCCGCATTTTTCTTCCGATACCATTCCGTAGCATGAAAAAAAACGTCATCGTCCTTTTGACTGAGCAAATACTGCATATCCACAGCTTCGGTATCTTCCCCAATGTCCGGTACCAATCCCTCGAATTTCAAATAGGCAAACTGACATAAAATCAGACTGTCAACCTCACAAAGCGGTTTCTCCCGAAATGTATAATCACCATATTCCTTGATATAATCAATAATCGTTCCCATAGACACCCCACTCTACCCAATATGTAATCCTACATCTTTGCTTCCAAATGCTCAATGTTCTTAATTAATACCGAAACCGTTCCGTCCGGATTGGTAATAAACTCCACACTTCTCGGATTTTTATACTGTTCCATCGGAATCTTGATTTCGATTCCGGTATCCGTATATAAATGCTGGCTCTGATATTTTTTAACCGTATTTTCACTCTGCGGCTTAATTTCCTCTTTCACCATATCATACTTTTCCATTTTATCCTGAAAAGCAACTTTTAATTCCGGCTTTTCATAGAAAATCTTCTCTGCAATTTCCTCTACGGTAAAACCGCCGTTTTCTTCTATTTCCTCCTGTATGACACGTTTTGCTTCCATTTGTTTGGAAAAACGCTCTGTCTCATCATATCCCTCTTTCTGGACGCCCTCAATCGCCCTGTTCACAATAGAAAGTTTGGACTTGTGGGAAAGGTGGGAGCTGCATTTCAAAAAGAGGAAGGAGAAATAATTCGTCTTTTCGCCGTTTACTTCATACTTTCTCTCAACCGTCCAGACTGCTAAATCGTCCAGTCTGATGATAGCCGCCTCCGTAAGACGCTGGCTTTCCGACGGCAGGATGGACTTGTGGCGGATAATCTCATTACTGTTGCCCTCTTCTAACGGCATCGTTCTATGGGTATAGAGCGATTTATAATTCATTTTTAAAAGTGCAAGATACTCTTCCGAATCATACTGAAAACGCACGACTATCAAATCTGCTGCCGGAATATCAATGTTACTGCTCATAATATCATATAAAAGAGTGGCAATATCCTTACTGATATCGACAAAAGACTCGTCCGCATACTGTTCTAAAATATGATAAACTTCCGATTCCTCCTGATAAAATCGGCACTCCTTTGCATCGTCTCCCGAGCTTATTTTCGCAATATGTTCTTTGACAAAATCAGCAAGTTCCGAACCGTATTCCAGTTCCGTATCGGATAAAACAGGCATTCCTATCGTAGAATCCATAATATGCACGATAACTTTTCTGATTCTGATATTTTCTTTTACCATCTTTCGTAAACTCCCGTTCTATATACTTATACTCAATATTTTTTCCATGTTTTGGGTGCAAACAAAAGTAACATCGGCAATAGCTCCAAACGCCCCGTCAACATATCAAACATCAATACCAGCTTGGAAAACAGACTATACTCACCGTAATTGCATGTCGGTCCGACCGCATGAAGCCCGGGCCCCGTATTGTTCAAGTTTGCCAAAACAGCAGTAACATTCGTTGTCAAATCATACTTGTCCATTGACAAAAGCAAAAATGAAACAAGGAAAATAACCAGATAAATAATCAGGTAGGAATGAATGGAAGCCGCCGTCTCATCATCCACCACTCTTCCCTCTAAATGCGGTTTTTTTACAATCTGCGGATGAACAACCCGAATCAATTCCTTTCTCATATCCTGTATCAAAATCATCACACGGGATACTTTAAATCCGCCGCCCGTACTGCCCGCGCATGCGCCGATTGTCATGACAATGATAAGAATTGCTTTGGAAAACTCCGGCCATAAATCAAAGTCCGTTGTGGAAAAACCGGTACTGCTTCCTAACGAAGCAACCTGGAACAACGCATCCTTAAATGCTGTCGCTATACTGCCATAATATCCCCTGATATTCCATGTAATCAATACCGCCGCACTGAGCAGCAGCAATAAATATGTCCTTGCTTCCTCATGCTTTAAGGCATCTTTCGGCTTTCTTGCCACAAGAAACAGATAATAGACGTTGAAATTCATGCCCCCTAATATCATAAAAACAGTGAGAATAACCTGCACCGCCGTCGTATAGCTTCCGGCACTGGTATTCAGGACACCAAAGCCACCGGTTCCCATCGTGGAAAAAGAAAGGACGATGGAATCATACACACTCATACCTGCTATCTTTAACACAATCATCTGTATAAGTGTGATGCCGATATAAATAGCGTAAAGTATTTTAGCTGTCGCCTGCACTCTCGGAACCAGCTTTCCTACGGTGGGACCCGGGCTTTCCGCCCGCATCAGGTGCATGTTATAACCGCCGGAAAGCGGCAATACTGCAATAACTAAAACAAGCACACCCATACCGCCAATCCAATGTGTAAAAAGTCTCCAGAACTGCACACACTTAGAAAGCGTCTCTACATCCGGCAAAATACTGCCTCCGGTCGTTGTCAGTCCGGAAATCGACTCAAAAAGCGCATCTGCAAAACTTGGAATCTCCCTGCTCAAATAAAAAGGCAGCGCACTGACAAGACTCAGTAAAATCCATGTCAAAGATACCGTAACAAAGCCCTCTCTCGCATAAAAAACGTTACTCTTCGGCTTCCATTGCTTCCCGATTTCCGCCACCAAAAAGCAGGCAATCATCACGACTGCAAAAGCAAATCCGGCTTTTTCTCTGTAAATAAGTGCAACCAGACAGGGAAGCATCAGAAAAACAGCCGCAAACTCCAAAACCCGAAACAAAATATATCTGATAATAGAAAAATTCATCTTGGTCCCCCATTCCCGCTTAATTCGCGGATTATTTCAAAATATCCTTAATATCATTCAATTTCGTGTTTGTCGTCACAACAATTACCATATCGCCTACTTCTATCACGCTTTGTCCGCCGGGAATACTGATAGTACCTTTATGGTTAATGGAACAAATCAAAATGTTCGGCTTAATCTGCAGTTTTTGCAGAGGAATACCGACTACCGGAGAATCTTCCTTTACACTGAACTCCAATGCTTCCACCCTGTTATCATTCAACCGGGACAATGTCTCAATATTACTGCCTAATGAATTATCCATAGCACGTACATACTTAATAATATGTTCCGCAGTCAGATACTTAGGGTAAATCACGCTGCCGATATCCAGACTGTCTATAATCTCATCATAGGAAATTCTGTGTACATGTGTAATCAGTTTTGCTTTCGACAGGCTTTTTGCAAATAGCGAAAGCATGATATTTTCTTCATCCACATTCGTCATGGGGACAAAAGCTTCAGTCTGCAAAAGTCCTTCCTGCATAAGCAGATTCCTGTCCGTACCATCTCCGCAGATAATGATGGCTTTTGGCAGTAATTCACATAGTTCCTCACACCGCTCTTTATCCCGCTCAATTATTTTAATCTGTATACCCATAGCTGTCAGCTGCTTAGCAAGATAGTACGCCGTATTTCCGCCTCCGATAATCATGACGCTTTTTGCTCTGGTGACAGCCGCCCCCAGTTTTTTAAAGAAAGCAAGCGTCTTCTGAGGCGTACCTACAATGGAAATCTCATCTTTGGCGCGTATGATAAAATTACCGCCCGGAATATAGACATCCTCATCCCGCTCAACCGTACAAATCAGGATATCCGATTTTAGCTTGGCTGCAATCTGCTGCAAAGAAAGATCGCATAGTACGGAATCTTCCCCGACACGGTATTTGACAACTTCCACTCTTCCCTTGGTAAACGTATCTATCGTAAGCGCCGTCGGGAATTTTAACAGTCGCGCCATTTCGGCAGCCGCTGTTAACTCCGGATTAATAATCATGGAAAGTCCCAGTTCTTCTTTAATATAGTTGATTTCCATATTATAAATTGGATTTCTGACCCTTGCAATCGTATGGCATCCACCGGTCTTTTTCGCAATCAGACAGCATAAAAGATTAACTTCATCCGAACCTGTTACGGCAATCAAAAGGTGCGCATGCTCTACGCCGGCTTCTTTCTGCACGGCAAAACTTGCACCGTTTCCTATCACGCCCATAACATCAAAGTTATTAATTAAATTCTGCAGTTTTTGATTTTCTACATCAATAACCGTAACATTATGTCCCTCTGAACTTAACTGTTCTGTCAAAGTCGCGCCTACATTACCGCATCCAACAACAATAATCTGCATCGTTTTTTATACCTTTCCGCATTTTTCTCTGTTATTATATCCATTCTTGCTATAATAAGCAACTTATTATCCTAGTCAGCAACAGGGTTGCTGACCCTCGCGGCATTCGCCAAATGCTCGTGCAAGCACGGCACTTGGCTCATTGCTCGCGGGAAT
>CAZKOR010000164.1:0-6646 GCA_964554405.1 uncultured Bacteroides sp.
ATAGTGATTGCATTCTCACGGATCAGACTTGCCTGCCAATTTCCCAGACCCGCCTATCGGAGTTTAAGAAAAAACTGAACAGCTATTGGAAGGATAAAGTGTAAGCCTATGCTGCAGACACCTAAGAACAGAATCCGTTTTTTAGAACGAAAAAATCAGGTTTTAGAAGAGAACTATCATCTTCTCACAGACCTATACCAAAAAAACGAGCATCTGTATCACGATATGAATCATCACCTGCAGATGATCTATCATCTCGCAAAAAAAAATGGAACACCGGAAATTGCGGAATACGTCAACTCCATCAGCGCTCCCATCGACGAGTTATCCGACACCACATGGAGCGGCGTTGATATTGTGGATGCCATTCTAAATCATACTGTTCTTGAAGCGCAAAGACAGGGGATTGAGATCGATGTGAATGCGGAATTCCCGAAGGATTGCAATATTACATCGGATGATCTGTGCGTTATCTTGTTTAATCTGCTTGACAATGCCATGGAAGCCTGTCTGCGCCGGATGCGACAGACGAAAACGCCACCCCGTATAGAGGTGACGCTGCGCAGAATCCATCAGTTTTTGATCATCAAAGTCCAAAATCCCTGTATTCCACCCCGGAAGCTGTTCGGAATTTTCCCCACCACCAAAACCGATGCTCGCCATCACGGAATCGGCCTGCGCAATGTCAGGGAAAAAGTGGAGAAATATAATGGCAGTCTGGAGATAGATGTGGAGGATGAAATGTTTACTATTACGGCGTTGTTATTTTTTGATATGGATCGCATGTAGCTCAACGTTCCTCATTTGGAGGAATACCATTTAAAACAAAGGAAAATTTAAATGAAAAAGATAACAGCACTTAATATAGCTGCAATAATTTTTATGGCAAGCCTGACCGCCTGCGGAAGCGGCGCAGAAGATATGGCAGATGCATCAGAGAATATGGCGCAGGACACAGATTTCGATACGACAGACGACACAGCCTCTACACCGGAAACACCGGACGAAATAATTTTCGTTCTTGAAACATACGAAGACTACATAAACTTTTCCAATACTTACTTGCAGACAGATGATGTATTACAGGCGCTCGCCATATTGGATGAGGGTATCGAAAAACTTGGGGCCGAAGAGCAGGGGACAGCAGAACACGAGGTTGACTTACTTAGTCAAAGAAAAGAGTATGTCCTTGCCGGAACGGTGGCAGTTGCGACGAGCAGCGCAACACACCGATATGATGATGACGGCAATATTCTATATGAACGTGTACGGGAATGCGATGAGAACGGGAATGAACTGTGGAATCAATCGCTGTCCTATAACGAAGAGGGAGGAATCAGACACTTAGCAGAGTTCCGATATGACGGGAATGGGAAACAAACCGAACGTAAATATATAGACTATGACAGTGACGGAAACATTACTAATTTTTCTCATGAGGCACAGGTATATGATGAGAATGGAAAAGAAATTGAGAATATAAGTTATGATGAGCACGGAAATATAAAAGAGAAAACAAAGTATGAGTATGATTCCAATGGAAAGAATATAGAAGAAACTGATTATGATAAAGATGATAAAATCGTAAGACAGGTTGAGATAGAATATGATGCAGCCGGAAGAAAAACAAAATGGGAATGTTATGATGAACATGGAAAATGCAGCATTCAAAGAATCTATACCCGTGATGAGCGTGGGAAGCTGATTCAATATGACGAATATCATAACGGATATACTACAAAAGAAGAATATGAGCGTGATGAAAACGGTAATATAATTAAGTCAATACACTATGATAGTGACGGAAATATCACTAAAATATATGAATACGAATATGATCAAATGGGCAGGGAAATTAAGTGTGTCAAGTATGACGATGATGAAACCGTCGCTTATTGGCATGAGTATGAATATGATGAAGGTGGCAATGAAGTAAAATCTCGGTCATATAACAGCACAGGAAACTTTGAGTATTGTACTGTTGAGAGAAAATATGATGAAAACGGCAGGAAAATCTATTACTGCCATAAAGATAATGATATTATCACAGAGAAGCAGGAAAATGAGTATGATAAAGACGGAAATATCATAAAAGAAATATGGACTTCTTATGATAGTGATACGGGGCAGAAACAATCTCAAACGATAGATGAATATACCTATGATGATAATGGAAACAGGATAGGATATGTTGAGAATCATCATGGCATAGAAGAGTCATACAGCTTTTTATGGGAAAGAGAATATGATGAAGATGGCAGAGAAACTGCCTTTTATCTTTATGATAATGAAAAGGCAGCTTCCTATCAAAGTGAATCCGGATATGATGAAAACGGCCGGATGATAAATTATACGGGCTATGATAAGAATGGCAATGTTCTTGTAAAGAGAGATACGGAATATGATACATCCGGGAAAGTAGTGCGGAAAAGCGAGTATGATGCGGATGGTAACCTGATTCGGTATTTTGAGAATGAGTATGATGCCTTCGGCAGCTTAATAAAGCAGACCATGTATGAGAAAGATATTTTAAAATCCGAAAGACAGACAAGCTATGCGTACCACTACATAGGAAATATTGATACAAAACCTACAGACTATATGAATGATGATATGACGCTGGAGGAATATAACATAAAGCAAAGAGAAATTTTCACCCGTTTTTTAAATGGAGAAGAAAAAGTGCGTTATTATACAAATGAAAATAACGCCGAAGACGGAAAAATTGTTGAAAAAACAATCACGGATTTATTAGATTTTGAGCATATCAGACAATATAAAATAACTCCGGAATATACCTTTCTGGATATAACAGGGGACGGGATAGAAGAATTAATTATTTTTTGTAACGACGACCCCGAAAGGCTATGCGTGATACAGTGCAGCTATGGTATTTTAAAAATTATTCATAACCTTGACGGAAGATGTGATGCTTTTCTAGTAAAATATAATGGTAGGACAGGAATCTGCCATGATTGGGGCACACAAAGCGGCCTGGAAAGACATTATTATTATTTATTGGACGAAGAAGGGCCAAAAGAGATATATATAGATGATTTGGAGCGTTATGATGAGGAGAGTGAGGATTTTAAACACTTTTATAGTATGAGTGACACCGACAGTTTTGAAGATTGTGATATCAACAAGGGGGAGTATTATGATATCATGAGCGGGATGGTAGAAAAATTGGATATTGACTGGTATCAGTTGGAGGAGATATGGGAAAAATCAACCGAGAGGACATGCTGGAACTGACAAGGAGAATGACTTTGAAGTGGAACTGCTTTGACCGAGATACCATACTGATGGGAGTTACGCAGTATATTTTTCCATGGAAGCTATGATGTCCCGCTGAAAGCCAGCGACAAGGCGAGCCTGTGGGAATCAGAAGAAATCTATCAGTTCCTGATCTGTGCAGTCTATCCGGTAAATGGCGATTATGAGCCGGGGTTGCCTGAATGTGGATTTCTTTTCCCAGCATTTAAGGACAGGAGCAGTGATACGGAGAGGATTGATATATATGTGGCAGACGGAAATTCCCAATTGGCAGAGGATTTAAGGCAGATTTTGATTGGGCGGTCGTAAATTGCCAACATTTATAAATAATCGATTAATTAATGAAAGAAGGATAAATGTGAATAATCAGTTTATTCAGAGATTAACTATTGATTGGACAAAGATCAATGCGTGCAGTTATTTGAGAAAAATAGATGCAATAAAGGATATGGATACATTAGTCTTTAATAAACCAATAACACTTTTTGTTGGAGAAAATGGAAGTGGAAAATCAACTTTATTAGAAGCGATTGCTGTTGCATATGGTTTTAATCCGGAAGGCGGAACTAAAAATTATTCTTTCTCAACGTATGATTCTCATTCTGAATTATGCGATGCTCTTAGAATTGCAAAAGGAGTTCGTAGACCAAAATCCGGATATTTTCTCAGAGCAGAAAGTTTTTATAATGTGGCAACAAAAGAAATAGAATATGCGGATTTGAATAATCCTTCAGAGAAATATCATGAGAAATCTCATGGTGAAAGCTTTTTGACAATTGCACAAAAGTACATGAAGGCGGATGGGATTTTTATTTTTGATGAACCAGAAGCAGCATTATCGCCACAAAGACAGCTTACACTATTACTGGATATATACAAGTGCGCGAGAGATGGTGCACAGTTTATAATAGTAACACATTCGCCTATTTTGCTTGGAATACCTGATGCAGATATATATAGTTTTGACATGGGAAAAGTGCATCTTTGTGAATATAAAGAAACAGATAGCTACATAGTTACAGAAATGTTTATTAACAATCGCGATAATCTACTGCATAGACTGTTGAATGAATAATCAAAAATTTACAGAGATGTAAATAACAATTTTCTATTTGTTAATCAATAATTACGATAATCATAATTAAATAGTTACACAGAGTTAGAGCATATGGTAGAATAAATTATCTAAAATATTTTAAGGAGGCGTATAATCATGATTCCTGTTCAGATTTCTCTTAACAGTTCCCCCAAATCCCCTGTGCAGGCAAGCCGGAACCTCTATGGTATCTTTTTTGAAGACATTAATTATTCCTGTGACGGCGGGATAAATGCCAACGTGGTAAACAATTACAGCTTTGATGGCATCTTTTTTTCCAACGAAGAACTCAAAGCTGTCGATGACCCGCTGCGCTATTGGGGCATTGACAACGGCAGTCTTGAGAGCGGTACGGTAAATCCGCTTCATCCCAACAGCAGATATGGCCGTATCCGTGTAAACGAGAAGACAGTTCTAACAAATCTCGGGTTTAATGGTCTAAAGGCGCATAAAGAAAAATGCGCCATGAGTATCAAACAAGGGCATACATATCTGTTCGACTGCTGGCTGCGCACAGATGAATTTACGGGAACAATCGAAATACAGGTCACTGACGAAAGCGGGCAGCCATTGACTTCTTTGTCTTCATCGGAAGCATCCGGTAACGGCTGGAAGAAATTTTCATGCGAGTTGAGTGGTACTGCTTCCGGTTATGGCAAACTAGAACTGCAACTTAAGGGAACCGGTACATTGGATATTGACTGTGTCTCTCTAATGGATGCCGATTACTGGCATAAAGATGATCCGAAATGGCGTTACGGAAAGCTGCGCAAAGATCTGATAGAGGCTCTGGCTGACCTGAAGCCTGCATTCATGCGGTTTCCCGGCGGTTGTATCGTAGAGGGGCAGCTTCCAGGTAATGAATATAATTGGAAAGATACGGTCGGGGAGCTTTATGAACGAAAGAGCAACTACAACCTGTGGTCGGAGAAAGTGCCGGATGGAGGTTATAATCAGTCCTATCAGATAGGATTTTATGAGTATTTCTGTCTGTGCGAAGATCTGGGTATGAAGCCTCTTCCGACCTTAAGTGTCGGTCTGAACTGCCAGATACGTTCTATGCAGCGGGGTGAAACGGAATGTCCGAATATCCCGGTAGACAGTGAGGATTTCCAAAAAGTTATTGTCGATAACTATCTTGATCTGATCGCGTTTGCAAACGGTGATCCTGAGAAGAATGAATGGGCAGCTTTACGCTCAAAAATGGGACATCCGGAACCTTTTGGGCTGGACAGAATCGGTATCGGAAATGAAAATTACGGTGAGGTATATTTTAAGCGTTTTGATATCATTGAAAAGGCAATCCATGAAAAATATCCTGATATGATATGCATACTGTGCGCTGGTTTACATCCTTTCTATGAAGATATGATGGGTACACCCGGGCTGAATAGCGTATATGCATTTGCAAGAAAATATCAAAATGTCATCGTAGACGAACATTCTTACCATACCCCCGAATGGTTCGCTGCACAGTCAACACGTTTTGACAATTATGACCGCAGCGGCGCGGGTGTATATTTTGGAGAATACGCCGCAAACGGATTGCTTGGAATGCTGGAAAATATGTCTCCGGACGATCTGCCAGGCACAGCGGCTGCAGATGAAGAACTGGCGAATACAGGCGGGATGCGCCCGATGAACCAGAGCAATCAGCTTGATACGGCACTTGGCGAAGCAGCATTTCTGACCGGAGTCGAGCGCAACAGCGATATCGTTGCTATGGCATCCTATGCTCCACTCTTCAACTTAGTAGAGAGCGACCAGTGGAATCATAACCTGATCAATTTTAATCCGCAGACGCTCTGTCTCTCCACGAATTATTATGTGCAGAAAATGTTTGCCTCCTATCTCGGGACACAGTATCTGCCGTATGAAGGAACATTGCCGGAGAATACTTATCTCTCCGCCACAGAAGATGAAGATGCTGTTTACCTTAAACTAGTTAACACTGGTGCAGATGTTTCCGCAATAACAGTACAGCTTCCCTGTGATGCTGCATCTGCAAGCGGCGAAGTTCTTCAAAATGATGATCCCCATGTCCGCAACGACTTGGATTTTAATGGAGAGGCTGTTTACACCGTACAGCCGTCAGATGTAGAATTTCCCATAGCAAATGGATCTCTTTCTCTCGAAGTAAAACCATATTCTGTATATGCGCTCGCTATCAACAAGGCATAGCAAAATATTAAGAAGAATCATTAAAGGGGCTGAAAATGGATATTTCCCGACAGCCCCTTATCTCTTCTACCTCAACTTTCTGGCGCATACAAA
>CAZKOR010000164.1:6746-8530 GCA_964554405.1 uncultured Bacteroides sp.
GATATTTCCCGACAGCCCCTTATCTCTTCTACCTCAACTTTCTGGCGCATACAAAAACCGCCGTCGCTGTGGCAAGCAAAAACTCAGCGACAAGAGCCTCCTTTCCCACCCATTCCCACTCCCAAAAGAAATTCTTTTCAATAAAGTACACGGCTAAAAGCACCAAATAAATAACAATTACATACAAAATACACTCCCTAATCTTCTGCTGCCGCTGTTCCCGGACAAGCATCTGCTGCTGCTGTTTTTCCAGCATTTCCGTCTTCACCGATAAGTCGTCTATCTCCGATGACTTTAACAGATAGTCTGTCGTGACATCAAAAACCACACTCATCGCCACGATTTTTTCCAGTTCCGGCACTGCCTGACCGCTCTCCCATTTAGAGACAGACTGTCTCGAGACATTCAGTTTTTCGGCAAGCTGCTCCTGCGTTAAATCCTTTTCCTTTCGTAAGGTTAGTAGTTTCTCTGAAAAATCCATATCCTTTTCCTCCTTGTTTTGATACCTAAACCCTACCAAAAACTTTTGTTCCTTTCCATGTCGTCTCCTGTACATCTGCGCAACCGCCGGTAGCATTCCGAAATCAATTTATAAATATGTGATATATTTTCTGCTCTTACCACGGTTCTATCCACCATTTAACGATCCGGCCCTCTCCATTCGGATTCCATACAATCAGGAATTTCGCCAGCCCTATCCCATGTACAACTCCCCCTTCTCCGTAAAGATATTCCGACACTTCCAATGCATCTTTCCCCTCATACTCAGCATTCCTTAAATCAAAATAACCTCGGGCATTCCTACCACACTCGTGCCTTCCATCCGGTTCGAAGCAATTCTCGGATTCAAACACAATTGTTTCATCCAAATATGCACAATATGCACTGTAGGTATTCACTTGCGCTTCCTGCGTGATCACAATATGGACGCCCGGCATGTTATCCTCATATTCCTCAGCATCGGAAGGAAAATCCATTGACTCCATTGTCTGATTTTTGTATTTCAATATTCTGGTATGCCAATCCCCTACGGCGCCGACTCCCATTCCTAATGATTCAAATGCAATTTCCATATATCCGTCGCAGTCAAAATCTCCGCTTATTGTATTAAATCCCCAAAAAAAAGGAAATTCCTCATCCCGAAAACAATACGCTTCGTCCTCGTTCATATAAAAATACATGCAGCCCTCGCCATAATCGCTGTATTCATGCTCTCGTATCATAACCACCATATCCGGCTTTCCATTCTGGTCTATATCCTCTATATTAAACGCTGTAAGCAGTACTGTCTGGTCTTGAAAAACATTATCTTCGCATAATTTCTGGTAATAAATTTCCGCCTCTGCATGGCCTAATCCTAATATTTCCGTGCCATCGTAAAATTTCTCTTCATTTTGTTCCGTGTAATCTATTTCCCTCTGTGACGCCTCATCCTCATCTGCGGTTTCCTGCATCTGCTCAGATTCCTTCCACCCGTCAGACGCTTCCGTCTTCACCAATTCTTCGGTATTCTCTGGTTCTGATTCCTGACCGCTCAGCTCCTCCTCAATCACGCTGTTATCTGCCACTATATCATTTTCTGCACTTTTTTCTCCACACGCACTGAGACATATGACGCAGCCTGTCCAAAGAACACACTGAATCATACGGCTACATTTTTCATTTAATATTTCTCTTTTCATTTAAATAACTTCCCTATCTATTCGGCTAAACTATGTGTCACTAAATATATCGTGGGGAATTTACATTTTGCTAATGGCTATTTCTATTTTCCCTAAATTGCC
>CAZKOR010000165.1:0-3482 GCA_964554405.1 uncultured Bacteroides sp.
ATATCGGGAATGCCACATTACACCGGACTGGCTGCTCATATACAAACAGACTGATAATGAGTTGAAATTAGACCGAACTGGCACTCATGCAGATCTGTTCAATATGTAATTCTAAAATCAAGATTGCCTCCCCCCAGAAAAGGCTCTATCTGCCCCATATCGGGCTTGTACTGCCTTACCTGATAAAAAGATTGTCCGCACTGTTACAATCCAAAATATGGGCTTGTGGCGTGTTTCTGTGGGCATTCTGAAAAGTGGAATCACTTAATAAGAAAATGAGATGGCAGCAGTTCTGTCAAATTGGAATCTCGTAACAGATAATCTATCCTATCTACATCAAATTTTCCTTGAACCCTGCCGCCAGATATGCTATATTATAGACATAAAAAGGGAAAGCCATAGAAGCGGCTACCCTCAAATGTGATTTAAGCCGTCACAAAAGTGTGTCAGCCGTCACTATTGGCAGTAGTGGCGGCTATTTTCGTTTCCCTTTGAACACTGTGTAACACAGTCCGATCAGGGCAATAATGAATATTCCTGTCTGAACTAAATCAGAGTATGTAATCATCATTGGCAACGCCCCCCTTCTTTCGTCTGGAGGGTTAGCCCCTCCGAAATGGAGGGTAGCCGCCTTTGGCTCTATGGTTTTCCCGAAAACATAGTAACATACTTCTTTTTATCAGACAATGCCTATATTAAGTTTTAAAGGTTCATTTTCGGCTTTTATCCCCTTACCCTCATACCGTTTTAGCCCAAATTTACCGTCCTACAAGCTCTTCTACAAGGTATTCAAGCTATTTCCCTATTCAAAATCCTCAATATTACGGTTTTCTACCGGGTGATTGACTATGTAATCTATAATTTCTCTCATCCTGTCCGTATACGCAAGAATTTCTTTTCTGTTATTCCCGGATATGACTTTAACCGTATCAAGATTAGAAAATTCCTCATGTGGTATCTGCTTGAATTCAGCAACGCTCATTTCCTTTGTTGTGCCATCGGCAAAATTTACTTGTAAAAGAATGCTTCCCGAATTATGGGCTTCCAATGCTTCCAATCTGGATAATATTGATTTCATTATTGTTCCTCTTTCTCTGCTTCAATTGCCGCTTCAAGCTTTGTTATCCTGTCTAATACGTCTACTGCTTCCGTCCATATTTTGGTTTGTGACATAACAACCTGTGCGGCATTTACCTTTGTTTGTGCGCTGGTTTCACTGTCTCGGATGATCTGTATCAAGGTATTTGCACATTCCGAAAGGCTTCCTTGTAAGAAACTAACTGTATTTTGAAGTGCGTCTTGTTTCGCCTTTAGCAACTTTTCTTTGAAAGTCGACTTTTCCATTATCTTGTAGATCACGCCCCGGCTCATGCCCGTTTGTCTTGATATCTCGCTTATGTTGGGACACACTAAAAAAGACTTTACAAGAATATCCTCCCGGTTTTCCTTTGCCGCTTTCTGCACCTTTCCACCCCCTTAGCTGTTATAATATGTTCATTTTTGCTTTTATGTCCTTTTGTTTATAGCTGTCATAATGGCAGCTTTTTTATCCTCTGGAAGTGGTTTGCGCATCCAGCGACAAAAAGTACTTTCTGCAATTTGCAAAGCGTCCGCAATTTCCCATTGCTTCATGCCTGCTTCTTTAATAGCTGCCCTTACATCCTGATTGCACATTGTCTGTCTCCTTTCTGCTGTTTTTGCTATTATTACTCTAACATAAAGACGAAAATAATTTGTACCATTCTGTCCTTGCGTAATAATTTCGGAAAAACCATCACAAAATCTACTTCGGTTTCAGTCTCTCTTCTATCTTCTTTCGCTGTTCTTCTGTCAGTTCCTTTATAACCTTTATCCGCTTTTCTCCCTCTTCCCTCACCAGAGCTGTTTGCTGTGCTGACATCAAAAATGTCAGCATATTCGCGCGCGTTACCGTGTACATAAGTTCCTTTTTTGTTCGCACTTTTGCGCATTTTCTCCCGCGCGCGTTATCGTGTGTATAAATTACCCCCTTTGCCACCTTTTATCTAAAAAATAGGGAAAAACTCTGCTGCCATCCTTAAATCATTATTTTCATGAGAATAACTACGGTTTTTCCGGAATTTATCAGAATTTCATCCGGAGAAATTCGTATTTCCGCGGGATTTATTTACATTCCCGCAGGATTTATTTTTTTACATTTGCAGACTTTTGGCATTCACTCCTAATGAGTAACCATTTCCCATCCATTTGTTATCTGCTTGTGATTTGTATGTGGTTTGCTTGTTATCATCTTGATATAAACAGTGGTTTTTCACCGTAAATACGGTATATATACGGTATATTTATCGTGTGATTTGCATGTGACCTCTCTGGAATTTAACAAATGTTTTAAAGCTGTTCTTATTTCGTTAATTGCAGACTATGTTTCGCATGGTAAATACTTAATGACGATACAAACGATCTCACCAGTATTTCTACCCCTCCAAACCTCGTACTCTTCCAGTTTGCTTTTAGAATCATATTGCCTTTTTACTAATCTCTTAGAATATATCTTTTTTTCAATAGATATGGCTATATATAGTATATGTGTCCCGATTTAGGACAAGTGAAACACTTTAGTCTGCGAAACGGTTGTCCCGATTCAGGACAAGTTACTCTCTTTTTTCTGCCTATCTTGTCCCGATTTAGGACAAGTTTCGCCTTTAACTTGTCCCGATTTAGGACAGCCAAATAAACTTTTATGGTGGAACCCTTTTCTTCCAACCCTCCGAAAATTCATATACATTTGGTTTCCGAAGATTTGCATTATTCTGTTTTAAGATGATAAATCCTTTCTGTAACAATTCCTCTTTTGCATTTTGAAAAACTGTATTGCCTGCCAATTTTTTATATTTAGACCTCGGAAAAGTAAATTCTCTTTTTCCGCCTGATTCTAGTAGCATATACACATACAATTTAAAAGCCTTATCTCCAAGTCCCATGGTAGAAGAGTGCAATAATTGCGAGTTTCCCAGCCTAACATATCGTTCTTCAATCCCGTTTGTTTTCGAAGTTTGCCAAGGCGAAAAAGGCGTCTTTTTCTGTCTCGGCATTATTTACTGTCCTCCGCTTCATACTGGCTGTCTGGAATTCTCCCGGCATATAAAGTATTTTTTATATAACTCAATTTTGGTTTCCTTTCCGCCGGAAATATGTTATAATACTTTTGTTACTGAACGGTTCCGGCCGTGTGGACCTCTTAAGCGTTGCAGCGCTTTTGAGGTCATTTATTTTCCTTTTTACACAAAAATTTGTTGATGAAATACTGCTGTCCTTTACCTGTGACTTTCGTAGTCTTGCTCACAGTAGTGTGACCGTCTGCGTGAGTAATTGCTGTTTCCTTGATCTCAAATAAGCCTAATTCCATGCTCCTTTGTGTCGGCATATTATAATCAGTTCCCTTTCGACTGATAAGATATCCTTTAACACGCAACCATGCGAATAAGCGTTTCTCTCCTGTGTCG
>CAZKOR010000165.1:3492-8511 GCA_964554405.1 uncultured Bacteroides sp.
TTTGCAAGTTCTCCAACAAGAATTGACGCTTTACTCGTTGTTACGGCATCTGCAAATACCGCTTTCGGCTTCATGCGGTTTACATCTTCAAGGAGTGCGGCATTGTTGCTTTTTAGCTTGTCTATGGTCTGATTCGCCATTTTCAAGGCTCTTGCCATGACTTGTTCTGGAGTGTTCCACGCCTTTTCCAAATCAATGAGATATTGGCGGCACTGTTTGCCCTTTTCTGTGCGGCTCATAAGGCAGATATGCTTTGCTGTGTCAACAGAAACAATGTAATCTTGAAGTTCTCTAATCTGTACACCACCGTTGTTTTTAACCTCCGTAGGTGTAAGTACGCCAGTCATTTCTTCGATTCCAAAGTAATTCAAAAGCCTTTCTACCCATGTGCTAAATCTTTCCTTTACCTCTAACGATCCATACAAATCTCTCGCTGATACTGTCGGATGTTCGCTGTCACAATTAACTTTAATAATTTCATTCATCTTCCATGCCTCCTGTGTTTACTCCGCAATACTTTCAAGATACTTTCTTGCGATTCCCATATTTACAAATTTTCGCCCCCCAATATAAACCACGGCCTCTGCCTGCGCTGCAATTTTCTCGGCGGTATAGCGCCCAGAACTGCAATAAGCAGCAAAATCTGGCATAGTAACTAAAAGCTTGTCAGATACAGGTATATTCGATATTTTCGTTTTATGCATAGCTTCAACCCTTTCTAATATTTTTTATCAGCTGATATTTGCATTTTATCAAATCTCATGATATGATAGTGTTGCTAGTTGCTTATATTTGTTTTATAATTTTAGCACAAGCAACAAAAGGAGTGTTATGTTACATAAGAATTATCTATTAAGAATATATGAATCATATAAATTTAAAAATGGAAGAATAATGGAATTAGAAGACTTTACCACTGATAAAATTTTGACTTGTGGAATAGGCAGGACAACCTTGCCATTTGGATATAACATTTGTGATTCGGATTTTTTTAAACATTATTTATCTGATGTCGATATGATCGACGAGACATATTACCGTTTTATCTGCTCTCAATTAAATTTTGTTCCAATTGCTGAATATTTGTATATGAGCATTGACGAAAAAACTCATCGTTCTATGTCAATGGGATTAGAACAAAGAAAAGATTTAAGTATTAAAGAAAAATATGAATATTTTTCAAAAAACGAAAAACTATCACCCAAAACCGTTTATTATCACTGCGACAATGAACTTGGGCTAATTTTATCTGAATTACACTATTATGTGATAAACAATTATAAACTGACGTTTTGCCAATTATGTGGAAAACCCTTTTTCACCACAAATTTAAAAAATAAATTCTGTATTAGAAAAGGCCTTGATCATAAGTACCCCGAATATACTTGTAAGAAAATCAGGGAATTACAAAGAAATAACAAATGCGCATCAGACGAAATAAAACGACTTCGAAAATCAATCAAAACAACATTAGAGCGACAAGATGGTGCGGAATATCCACTTGGCAATAGAGCAGATTCCTTTCTAAAAGAAGACATAAAACACAAAGAATCACTCAAGCCGTCAGAATATGAACAATGGATAAAGGAAATGCACAAAAAAATTCTTCCAAAAGGTAAGATTGCAAAAGAATCTTCCAATACTGACTACGAAACTAAACACTAGCCAAAAGCCCCTCATGGCAGCAGTCATAAGGGGCTTAAATATGGCATTTTCTCTTTTATTATTAAACCGCCGAAGCGTTTAATCACTGTGATTTTTTCTTTCCTCTCGTACAACATAGGCATTGCATTCTATTGCATAACGCTCCAAATCATATTTGCTCAGTCGTTTGGCTTTTGGCTTTATACTGTTTTTGGTCGGCTCTTGTTCTGAATCTTTTACATCATCTTTATAATAATTATCGTGATTATATTTTTTATTACTATCAGTCACAGAAGCCGATACATTTATAGTTTCTCTTTCCTTTTCGGCAATCCTCTTTTCTAAAAACTCAATTTGCTTATTTCTTCCTTGTCTTAGTTTTTCTAAATCTGCAGATGGAGGGTAAGAAAAATTAAATTTGTGTTCATATTTAGATAATTCCGTCAATATCCTTTCTATTTCGTTTATGGAATTATAAAACTCTTCTCTATCAGTGGTTTTATTTGCAATTTCAGCTAATTTAGTTGCTCTTCCAATTTCTATATATGCTTCAGCTATAGATATTTCCCTGTGCTTTGCCAAATTATCAGCAGTATTCTCCATTTCCCTTGTGCTTTCCAACTTAAAAGCATCCAGCATTTTTTGTATAAATTTCATACATCTACCCGCCTCTCCCAATCACCTACATCATAACAGATAATGTCAGAAAAGGGAATATTCTGATATCCCTGAATATTGATTTACCAATAATATTTATTTCTGATAAAGAACAGAAAAAAACGCCTGATACATTCCAAAATATCAAGCGCTTTCTCACATTACACAATTATAAATTTCAATAACCCTATCATTTATTCCCTATTTCCAGCGGTACAACAGCTAACGTCTTTCCCAGAGGTGCCAGCACCTTTAAAATGGTGTTTAACTGAGGGCTGGTACTGCCCTTTTCCATTCTTGCTATAACCGGCTGCTTTACCCCACTCAATTCTTCCAGTTTCTTCTGGCTTATCCCCTTTTCCTGCCTTGCCTTTATCAGTTCCCCAATAATAGACACTCGCAGATCACTCTCCGCTATCTCATCCGGTGTAAGTATGCTTTCCATAAATCCCAAAACATCATCACCGATAGCCTCCGCTCCGCGCTCATTTATATCTTTAAGATTCTCCTGTGCCTGTGCTATAGCTTTTGAATACTCCTTATTTGTTCTCATTATGCTTTCCCCTTTCCTTATGATCGCTCAAATTTCGCTTTGCCCGCTCAATTTCCCTTTGCGGGGTTTTCTGTGTCTGTTTCATAAAAACATGCAACAGTACAAAACCTTTGCCGTCCCATGCGGCAAATAAAATTCTATCCCTTAACGGGCGTAACTCCCATATATCACCGTCAATATGCTTTATATAAGGCTCGCCCGCCTGTGTTCCATATTCACTAAGGGCTTTTACATAGTCCATTATTTTATTTAGCTTTATCCGGCTGTCCTTGTCTTTCCTGCTTGCAAGTCCTGCTATATATTCCTTTACAGGTTCCCGGCCACTCTTATCTCTGTAAAAATGTATCTCGTACAATCTATTATCCCTCCTGTCACTATATAATATACTTAAAAGTTATTAAAATGTCAATATCTTAAAAGTTATTACTTTTGTCCTCTTTTGTTATAAAACGGAACACTATTTTGTCAAACAAAAAGGATGTCCTGTTTCCAGTACATCCCTCTGATACTCACTGCTGTCATATATATTACGTATACCCCAACAGATCCACATTATATCCCTGTCTGCTAAGTTCCGACAGGATATCCGGTATCATCACTCTTGCAGTTGTCTCCCCGTCATAAATGATATTGATATTCACCGGGACATTCTCTCTGCTGCCAATACCGGCTTCTGCTATTCCCTGTGCCACCATATCTTTTATAAGTTTTGCTGGAGTTTCCACATTTACCTGTCCATGCGGCTGATCACCCAAAATAGCCATAAACGGATTGCCGCCCCGGATAACTGCGCCTGATGCCAATGCCGGAACCTTAATACTCTGCATCTGCCTATAATTTACATGAGACAGCGCGCCTGTACCCATGATAGAAGCTTTTGTATTATAGTCATCTATCAAAGAGTTCATAGAATCCTGAAGCTGTTTATAGCCGGCGTTAAACAACTGCAACAACTGATTTAAAATACTGGCAATGTTATTTACGATAGCCTTAAATCCGAGCATAATGCCGTTTTTCATATTTTCTCCGAATGTCTTCCACTGTTCCAGGGAAAAATAAGGCATTACCATCGTGTCCCACCAGTTTTTCATGTTCGACTGCCATTCAGACATAAATTCTGAATTTACATCGTTATAAGCTGTCAGCATATTCTTCCACTGTTCATACCAGATATCATAGCCAAAGAATAACTCTGTGTTTTCTTCCTGCCATAGAGTAAATGTTTCTCTCCACGATTCCCTAAAAATAGCGATCTGCTCATTTATGCCTGCAAACATTCCAGAAAATAAATCTGCATCACTGAGAGCCGATACAAAAGCATCTTTTAATTCCATACACCATTGCTGTATTACGGATATTGCGGATGCTTTGTTTTTTTCGATTCCGACAACATATCCGTCTATCGTGTCTTTTGCAAGTCCCTCATATACTTTAGACGGACTGTGAGAATCATTAGCCGCCTTAAATGCATCTATACAGCTTTGCGCGGAATCCCTGACGGTCTGCACCATCTGATCAGAATCATAGCCTTTGACAAATCCATCCGTGCAGTCTTTTCCACCGCTTTCCATTACGCTTTCAAGGAATTTGATAGATTCCTGTGTTGAATCAAAAGCTTCCGATGCTGTTTCAAGTTCTGCAGCTAAATCTTTCCAGTTATCTTTTGCTTCCACAACATATTGGAAAGTCGGCGCTTCAGCGAAGTCATAGGCGTGTTTATTATAATCTTCCATTGCGGCGTTGTATTTCCGCACTTCCTCGTTGTATGCTTCTTGCGCCTGTTTTGTTAAATCTGTAGCCTCTTTTAAATTCTTTTCCGCTTCTAACTGATTCCGGTATGCGTCTACAATGCTTTCTTTTGCCGCTTCCAGCCGGTACTGTTCCCGTTTTGCTTCTATCAGGTCGTATACTTCATCCTTTTGTGCGGAAATCATTCCGGTTTCTTCGTTCAAACTCTTAGATAATTCCGGCACTAATTCAACAAGCCGCTCAGAAAGAGCTTTCATTTCCTCTTTTTGGGCATTAGTAAGGTTCTCCTGCTGTGCAAGGTCATAATATTTTCCGGCCAAATCTTCCGCCAGCATCAGCTCTGCCAGTCCTGCATCATCCACATAACTTTTTACTGCATTGCTCTGATTCTTTATCGCTTCTGACCGGTTATTTAT
>CAZKOR010000166.1:0-5396 GCA_964554405.1 uncultured Bacteroides sp.
TCCTGGAAGAGATGGTTATGAGAAGCTGTACGGTTAAGAAACTTGTCGTGGAAAAGGACCCAAAAGAACAGGGTGACAGAGCGCTATTGAATTTTGGGCACACAATCGGTCATGCGATAGAGAAAGCAAAGAATTTTGAGATGATGCATGGGGAATGCATTGCGCTGGGTGCGGTAGCGGCGGCTTTCATTTCCTGGAAACACAACTGGCTTTCGATGGAAGAATATTATGAAATCCGTGATATGTATGTACCGTTTTCTCTTCCTATCAGTATTGACGATATCAATCCGGAGGAGATTCTTGCCCTGACAAAATCCGATAAAAAGATGGCTGCCGGACAGATTCGGTTCGTTTTGCTAAAGAAGGTCGGAAAAGCCGTGATAGATATGACGGTTACGGACGAGGACATTTTAAATGCAATAAAAGAAATACATTTCAGTGAAGAGGACGAAAAGGCGTAGGACTATGAAAAAATACAGCAGTAATACAAGAAAAAAAATAAAAGCGCTGATGCTTGATGTGCTTTTTATTATCATCCTTGTCCTCATTGACCAGTTCACAAAGTATCTTGCGATGTTGCACTTAAAGGATAAGAAAGCTTTTAACCTGATAGACGGTGTGTTAGAGTTAAATTATCTTGAAAATAAGGGAGCTGCCTTTGGCATGCTTCAGAATCAGGGAGTCTTTTTTGTTTTTGTTGCAATTATTGTACTGAGTGTGATAGGCTATATTCTTTATAAGACGCCGAATGCTAAAAAATACAATCTTATGCACATATTGCTTTCCCTGATAGCGGCGGGCGCCATAGGCAATATGATTGACAGAGTACGATTGAATTATGTTGTGGATTTTATTTATTTCGTATTAATTAATTTCCCGATTTTTAATGTTGCCGATATGTATGTTACCTTCGCAACAGCGCTCTTAGTGCTTGCTCTTTTATTTTATTATAAGGAGAGCGATTTAAGTTTTATTGGTTTTAACCAGAAGAAAATCCGCGAATTGAAGTAGGGTGTGTTCATGAAAGAGTTTTCTTATCATATTTCTCTCGAAGAGGAAGAAGAGAGAATAGATAAATGGATTTGTAATACATTAGAATCTATTTCACGTTCTTATGTCCAGAAGATCATCAAAGAAAATCTGGTCTTTGTCAATGATAAGCCACAGAAAGCGAGTTATCGCATCAAGGCGGATGACGAAATCCGTTTTCAGATTCCTGATGCAGCCAAACCGCAAATTCCGGCAGAGAATATTCCACTTTCCATTTTATATGAAGATGATGACATTCTCATTGTCAACAAACCCAAAGGCATGGTCGTACATCCGGCGCCGGGACATTACAGTGGTACGCTTGTCAATGCCGTTATGTTTCACTGTAAAGATAATCTTTCCGGTATCGGCGGCGTGATGCGTCCCGGAATTGTACATCGTATCGACAAAGATACAACAGGTTCTCTTGTTATCTGCAAAAACGACATGTCTCATCAGCATATTGCCGCACAGTTAAAGGAACATTCCATTACCCGGAAATACCGCGCGATTGTACATGGCGTGATAAAGGAAGAAGAAGGGTGCATTGATGCGCCAATCGGGAGAGACAGCAAAGACCGGAAAAAAATGGCAATAAATGAACAAAACGGGAAACCGGCGGTGACACATTATAAGGTGTTAGGAACCTGCAAAGAATATTCTTATCTGGAATGTCAGTTAGAGACAGGGCGGACGCACCAGATTCGTGTCCATATGTCTTCTATCGGGCATCCACTTTTAGGCGATATGGTTTATGGCGGGCGAAAATCAAATTTTCATCTGGAAGGGCAGACACTGCATGCCATGACAATTGGACTGATACACCCATCCAGTGGGGAATATCTGGAGGTCGAAGCGCCTTTGCCGGAGTATTTTGTTCACCTTTTGGAAATTCTTAATTTTTGATAAAATTTTTGTAAATTTTAGATTGTATTTTCTATATAAGTATGATAATATTAGTAGTATATTTTGACTATCATACCAGATATAGATATAGATATAGAACAGTAAGAACTACGGAGTATTGTATGAACACGGCAGAGTATTTGGATAGATTGCTGGCAAAGTACGCAGGTACATTTGATATTTATCGACCTTATGTCATTCATGGGAAAGAGTATCCTGCGTATGGGTACTTTTTTTCACATACGGAGAAATATGTACTTGTCAGAGAAGCAAATATGTGGTCATCGGACTGTTATGAGCATATCCTTTTTATAGAGACGGATGAGGTAACGGAAGAACTGTTACAGGAAGCTATGGCGATTGTAAAAGATTATATGGAGCCGACGCTTGTTCGTAAAGGAGAAAATCTGCCTCCGCCGAATCATATGTACAGTTATCTTACGATTGCGATTCTTTCGGAAAATGCGCTTTTAAGCTCTATCCGGAAGTCAGTGAAAAAGTTTAAGTTTGAAAAAGGGTATCAGTTTAATATGCGGGGCTTTTCGCAGGCGCATCTTATCTGTGCGACAATGCAGGATGAAAAAGTCTGTACGAATTTTACGGCACGCGCGTCCGCTAAAGCATTCCGTGATACTTTTCAGGATATATGAACGGTACTGCTTTGTAAAATGAGAGCAGACTGTTTTTATATAAGAATTCCCTAAACAGGGAAGATTAAATTTTAGGAGGGATAAGTGTGAATTCAGTAGTATTAATCTTATTAGCTATTGTTATCTTCGTTGTAGCATATCTTACATACGGCAGATATTTAGCTAAGACATGGGGAATCGACCCCAATCGTAAAACACCGGCACACGAATTAGAAGACGGTGTTGATTACTGTCCTGCCAAGACACCTGTATTGATGGGACATCACTTTTCATCCATTGCCGGTGCAGGTCCTATCAACGGTCCTATTCAGGCAGCGTTTTTCGGATGGGTTCCATGTTTCTTATGGATTGTAATCGGTGGTATTTTCTTCGGAGCTGTTCAGGATTTCGGTTCCATTTTCGTATCTATCCGCCACGAAGGTAAATCTCTTGGCGAAGTTATCGAAGAGAATATCGGACACAAGAGCAGAGTTCTCTTCACCGTATTTGCATGGCTCGTATTACTTCTTGTAATCGCAGCATTTGCAGATATCGTTGCCAGCTCATTCACAGGAGCTTCATTTGAAGGCGGAAGCGTAGCAAACGGTTCTGTTGCAACAGCATCCATGCTCTTTATTTTATTGGCAATCGGATTCGGATTTGCCGTATATAGAAAGAATGCGCCAATGGTTGTTGCATCCGTTATCGGTGTTATCCTTTTAGCAGCTTGTGTTGCAATCGGTCTTGCTTTTCCGCTTGATTTCTCGAAGACTTTCTGGCTTATCGTTGTATTTGTTTATATTATGATTGCATCCGTAACTCCTGTATGGATTTTATTGCAGCCGAGAGATTATTTAAGCTCTTTCCTGCTTTACTTTATGATGATAGCAGCTGTTATTGGTATTTTTGGAGCACATCCGGCAATTCAGATTCCGGCATATGTTAATTTTCATGTAGGAAACAGTTATCTGTTCCCGACACTGTTTATTACCATTGCCTGCGGTGCGATTTCCGGTTTCCACTCATTAATTGGTTCCGGTACAACATCCAAGCAGCTGGATAATGAAAAAGATGCACTGCTTGTTGGTTACGGTTCTATGTTAATTGAATGTGTTCTGGGTGTTATTTCTCTGATCGCAGTAGCAACACTGACAACAGACGGTCAGTTTGCTGCAGCAGGATATGGCTCTCCGACAATTGTATTTGCAACCGCAATTTCCGGATTCTTTGCAACTCTCGGATTCTCAGAGGGAGCGGTTTCTGCAACATATACGATTATTGCCCTTGCAGTATCCTGTTTCTGTCTGACATCCCTGGATACTGCTACAAGACTTGGACGTTTCATGTTCCAGGAGTTGTTTGCAGGTACGGAAGCAGGTAAGAAGCTGAAATTGGAAAATATGTATGTAGCAACTATCATTACAGCCGTTTTAGCTTTTGCACTTTGTCTTGCAGGATATGCAAAAGTATGGCCTCTGTTCGGTGCTTGTAACCAGCTCGTAGCAGTGCCTGCATTCCTTGCAATCGGTACATTCTTAAAGAGACAGGGAAGGAACAACAAAATGCTCTATATCCCGATTATCTTTATGTCATGTGCAACGTTAGTGTCTTTAGTCTTCTCATTTAAGAACAATCTGACGGCATTAATGGCAGGCGGTCTGGATGGCGCTGCAACATTTACAAACGTATTGCAGGATGTTATTATTGTTCCTATTGTTATCCTTGCTGTTATCTTGTTGATTGATGGCGGTAAGGTATTATGGGGCAAAGAGAACTAAGACAGTATAGACTGTTATGAAAATAACGTTTATAAAAAAATGATAAGAGTGCAGGTTGGATGCTTATGCATCTGACCTGTATTTTTATTGCTTTTTTCTGAAAAAACAGCTATAATATTATTATAGTCTGATAATTGAATACTTAAATATTGCAATCGAAAGGAAGGGGATTCATATGAACACTATTATTACAATCGGCAGACAATTTGGTTCCGGCGGACGTGAAATCGGGGAAAAATTAGCGGCACATTTCGGTGTCAAATATTATGATAAAGAATTATTGACAAGAGCGGCAAAAGAGAGCGGATTCTGTGAAGAAATGATGCACACGCACGATGAGCGCCCGACCAATTCGTTCCTTTATAATCTGGTTATGGATACGTATTCTTTTGGCTATAATTCCTCTTCATTTGTTGATATGCCTATCAGCCATAAAGTTTTTCTGGCACAGTTCGATACCATTAAGAAAATTGCAAACGAAGGCCCCTGCGTTATTGTCGGCAGATGTGCGGATTATGCGTTAAGTGAATATCAAAACTGCCTGCATATTTTTATCCATGCTGATGAGAAGAGCAAGATTAAATATATTATGAATAAATATGATGATGTCAAAACGGAGCAGAAAGCGCGTGAAATGATGATTAAGAAAGATAAACAGCGCCAAAGCTACTATAATTATTATTCTTCGAAAAAATGGGGACGTTCCGACAGTTATGATTTGTCCATTAACAGTGGAATTTTAGGCGAAGACGGTACGGTGAAGCTGCTAATTCAGTATATTGAGGATTTTGAGGCGAATGGGCAGAAGTAACATAATCAAGAAGACATTGATAAAATCAAAGAGTAACATTATACAGGATGAGGTTTCCGGAAAGGAATCTTATCCTGTTTTTTATTTTATAGGAAATTACGCCACAACGTAAATCATTTCAATGAGAATGCGAAGCATTCTCAGAATCAAGTGCGCTGGCACTCGATTTTTTATTGTATTTTTTAGAGATAAAATAGAGACTGCCTTGCTAAAATAATAATGTGAAAACTAAAGTTTTCACAG
>CAZKOR010000166.1:5406-8481 GCA_964554405.1 uncultured Bacteroides sp.
CATATTGCGATTATTGTGCCTACAGCAGAAAGACCGCAGGTGGAGAGAAAACGAGGAGATAAAATGCAAATGAAAAGAAATTGTGTAGCAACAATAGGAATTATGGTAGTTATGCTGGTAACGGCAACAGGGTGCGGCAACGGGAAAGAGACGGATATGAATATTAAAACCGAAGCTGTAACAGTTATTGTAGATGAAAATAGCGGAAAGGATAATAGTGCAGAACAAGAGCAAAGAGATGAAGCAGAGAAAGAAACGCTTGCAAATTCAAATAATGATGATGCGGAAGGCAAAAACGACAACGCAATAGTGGAGAACAATACGAATAATGCAAATAATACAATGGAGAACATCGGCGGAAAAGTAACAAGTATTGCACAGGATAGCTTTGTCATCAGCCGGGTGATAGTTGATGAAAACGGTGTGATTCTTGTGATGCCGGGGGAAGGCAGTCCGGATGAAGTGTTGACGACGATTCACTGTACGGACTCGACGGTATATGAACACTGGACGATTCAGGGCGGCGGAGCCGGTATTGAGAAAAAAGAAGCCGCTTTTTCTGATATAACAGAAGGCAGCGGCTTGGAAGCAGAAGGATACTTTGACGGAGAGGAGTTTGTAGCTAATAAAGTCATTATAGAGGTATATCAATAAAGTCTATTTCTTTTTCTCGCGGAGCTTTACCTTATCCGCAGCATAGCGTCTGCGTTCGTCTTCGAGTGCGGCATAGTGTTTCTTGGTTGTGTTGACGTCTTTGTGTCCAAGAACATCAGCGACCAGATAGATATCTCCGGTTTCGCGGTATAGGGAAGTGCCGTATGTACTGCGCAGTTTATGCGGTGTAATCTTTTTTAATCCGGTTACGGTAGAAGAGTATTTTTTTACCATATTTTCTACGGAGCGCACACAGATACGGCGGTTCTGCATGGAAAGGAAAAGAGCATGTTCATGGCCTGTCTGGGGGATAATATGATGTCTTTCTTCCAGATAGTCCTGTAACGCTTCTTCCACTTCCTCCCCGAAATAAATAACTGCCTCATAGCCGCCTTTACGGCGTATTTTAATGCCGTTATTTTTAAAATCAATATCTTCTAAGTCCAGACCGACACATTCCGATACACGGATACCGGTGCCGAGTAAAAGCGTAAGCAGGGCAACATCCCTTGTTTTTGTTACCTGATGGTAACGTTTCTGCGCTTTGGTAAGTTCTGCGCCGTCTTCGACCTGATCTAATAAAATCGCTACCTCATCGGCATCTAAGCGGACAATCTCTTTTTCATGCAGCTTGGGAAGCGGTACGAGAGCAGCGGGGTTTTTCTCAATAAGTTCCGCCTCAAAAAAATAGGAATAAAAACTTCTTAAAGACGCCAGTTTGCGTTTTTTTCCACGTTCATCGTTTGTATATTGTTTTCCGTCTTTTTCGTAATAGGATAAATATTCTACATATTCTTCAATATCTTCTCTTGTCAGCTTATCCAAGAGAGACAGCGGAAATTCAGTTATTTCCATTTTAGCGCAATATGGATTTTTATCATGCAGATATTCAAAGAAGACGCGCAAATCGTAAGCGTAGGCAAGCCTTGTGCGGGAAGAGGTATACTCTGTAATGCCGCGGAAAAACTGCTTGCAAAAGCCCGGAAGCGTTTCCATAACGGCGCGCATTTTCTCAACATTGTGGACATTCTGCTGGTCATGATAATTGGTGTTATTTTTAGTGTTCATAGTTGTAAATTCCTTTGTTTTATTTCCGCGGGCAACGAGCCAAATGACTGCCGCGGGGGTTCAGCGGATAATTTTATCCAGTTCCATTCTGCCGTTTTGATAGGAAGAGCTTACTTCCTGATACAGGTCTTCATAAAAAGAAATGGCAGTATGTTGTCTCTCTTTTGCAATTTCTGATGCTTTTTCGGTGTAGAAATTGGAATAGATATTTTCTAATTTATACTTATATTCCTGAAAAAACGATGGCGTAACATCATTTTCTCCGGTCGAAACCAAACCGTTTGGCAGTATGGAATACAATGGTTCGGAAACAATGCCTTTGTAAAGCAGCGTTCTGGCGATTCCGATTGCACCGGCTACGTCTAATTTATCTGCGTCAAATAATATTTTAGCTTCTAAACTTTGCGGCGGATTGTTTTTTCTGTATCTATGTGTCTGAATGCACTGTTTCACCTGTTTGGCATAGCCTGTCTCAAATCCATGCTGCACAAGGAACTGATAAGCTTTATCACCGCCTACAGCCGCATGACACAAAGCAGGATTTTCATATTGTTCTTTTCGGCCGATGTCATGTAATAAACATGCTGCAATCAAAACGTCATAATTCACATTATTTTCTGTTTTTGCAATTTCCAGTGCATTATATAGTACACGATAGATATGTTCTTTGTCGTGGGCTGTATCTTCCATGCAGGAAAGCATATAGTTTTCAAATAAGCAATAAGTTTCTTTGTTCATCATGATTCCTCCAAAGTGATATGCTATGATATCCGCCATCCATCAATACTTTCCTGAATTGCCGTAAACATTCTGTCTTTGACTCCGGGCGTCTCCAGATTGATTTCCCGCAACAGTGTTTTGGCATATTCACGCTTCGTATGTCCGTCTACAGGGCAGGGACTTTTGACAACAGGAACGTTATATTTGTTGACAAAGCCGATAACATCTGCTTCTTTCATATAGATGAGCGGCCTTATAACCGTCAAATCCATGCGGTCTAAATAAGTAACGGGGCGAAATGTGTGAAAACGTCCTTCATAAATAAGAGAGAGCATCATAGTTTCCACGACATCGTCTTTATGATGCGCATAAGCTACTTTATTGCAGCCTGCTTCCTTGATAGCGCTGTTTAATGCGCCTTTCCGCATTTTTGCACATAAAGAGCAGGGATTGCTTTCTTTTCTGTCCTCAAAAATAATTTTGCCGATATCGGTTTTCACAATATGATAGGGGATATCAAGGTCAGCGCAAAGCTTTTTGATTTCATCCAGATTCAGGTTCCCGAACCCTAAATCAACCGTAATGGCATGCAGTGTAAACTTCGCCGGATAAAAGCGTTTCAGCCCGTGCAGG
>CAZKOR010000167.1:0-8432 GCA_964554405.1 uncultured Bacteroides sp.
CCCTGGTGGCAGTATATGGTTTTGGAGCCGAACCGATGCTGCTGTTAAGTAACCTAAAAATGCAGGAAAAGAAGCGTTTATGCCATATCGTGGCAAAAGTATACCTGATGAGATGGCGTATAGAAGAATATTTCAAGTTCAAGAAACAGCAGTTTGAACTGGAAGATTTACGGGTAATGTCCCTGCAGTCCATCCGTAACCTGAATCTGCTTGCCACCCTTGCAGCAGGATATATCGGAGTGACATCGGCTGTCCACAGTGAGAGTATCTTTCTAAAAGAACTAAAGGAATGTTCCAGACGTATTTATGAGATTCCAAAATTCATATTTTATGCGTTGGGTTATGCAATGGAGCGTATCCTTTCCATGAGCCGGAATGGAATAAGCGGTTTCTTTCCGAAAAAGGTAAAATCACAACAGCTGAACCTGTTTAAGCACTTTAAAATGGAGGATTCTGGGGCATTCATATTTTAGAAATGGGGAAACTCAAAAAAATAAAGGGTTGACAAACCGAAATGCCCTATGTATAATAGTTTGAGTGTGGATAGGAGTCAACTATGTTCATAAATTTATCTGATGTATTAACATCTGAGGACAAAGTGCTTACCATGCAGGTGGAAGCGGAACTGACAGAAGTGGTTGTCGGCAGAGAGGTGTTTCAGATTCTAAATATGACACCGGTTTGTTTTGTCTTTACCAATATCGGTAAAAACAAGGCGTTGGTTGAGGGAGAAACGGAAATAACACTTGCCATGAAATGTGACCGATGCCTGAAATCTGTTGAGGAGAAGCTGATACTTCGCTTTAACAGAGAGGTGTATGCGCCTGATATGGAAGAAGCAATGTCCGGTGAAGAAGATATGTCGGATGACGATCAGGTTTTTATGGACGGTTATCAACTGAATGTAGAAGACTTACTGAACAATGAAATCATAATCAACTGGCCTCGGAAAGTGCTGTGTAAGCCGGATTGCAAAGGCATATGCTTACAGTGCGGCAAGGATTTAAATACAGGAAACTGTGAATGTGATACATTCGTTCCTGACCCCCGGATGGCAGTGATAAAAGATATCTTTAACGCAAATAAGGAGGTGTAACGATGTCTATTTGTCCTAAGAACAAATCTTCTAAAGGAAGAAGAGATAAGAGAAGAGCAAACTGGAAAATGTCTGCTCCTACATTGGTAAAATGCAGCAAATGCGGCGCTTTAATGGTACCTCACAGAGTATGCAAAAAATGCGGCACATACAACAAAAAAGAAATTGTTGCAGTTGATTAATTAAATCATAATTGATGATAAGATATCATCGTACTAGCAGTATTAAAGTGCTTTAACATTGATGTGTGAATTCAATGTTAGGGCGCTTTTTATTTTGTAAGAATTTAAAGTGAATAAAGAGGAGAAAATGAGATGAATGAGCAAAACGTTGTCACACAATTCTATAATACCATCAGCGAGGAAGACCGTCTGCAGGACAAACATGGGCAGGTGGAGTTTCGTACAACGATGAAGTATATTCATGAGTATATAAAGCCCGGTATGCGGGTACTGGAAATCGGAGCCGGAACAGGCAGATATTCCCTTGCGCTTGCAGGAGAGGGATATGAAGTGGATGCAGTGGAATTAGTGGAGCATAACATAGAAGTCTTTCGTTCCAAGATGCAGGAGGAAAACCAAGTCAGACTCATACAGGGAAATGCCGTGGATTTATCCGCCTACGCTGATGAGACATTCGACATAACGCTCTCTTTAGGGCCGATGTATCATCTGTTTGACGAGAAAAGCAAAAGAAAAGCTTTGGAGGAGGCCATCCGCGTTACGAAGAAAAACGGCATGATTCTTGTTGCCTACTGCATGAATGAAGCGACTATGATTCAATACTGTTTTCAAAAGGAGACGATATGGGAAGACAGGGCAAAAGGGCTGCTTTCTGAAGATTTTCATTGGACAGCCAACGAAAACGATGCCTTTGCCCTGATGCGTCCGGATGAAATTATGGCGCTGACAAAAGACTATCCTGTAAAAAGGATAAAACTGATAGCGACAGACGGCGCTACGAGATATATGGACGATATTGTTGATAATATGAGTGATGAGCTGTTTGCATTATATTTTGAATATCATCTTTCTGTCTGTGAAAGGCAGGATTTAATCGGGGCATCCAATCATACATTGGATATTTTGCAGAAGAGAGCTGATTAATTTTTTATAAACAGAAAAATCAAGGGATTTGTGATTGACACAGTTCTTTGATTTTTTAATTTTTTTTGTATCTTTTTCTTAACTATCCGAATCTAATAAGTGTACATGTACAAAAGAAAGAAAAAGGAATGGAAATTGGAGATGGAGAAAAGAGTGAGCTTGATGTTAGTGGAAAAAGCGGCGAAAGGGAACCGGGAAGCTTTTGGGGAGCTTATTGTTAAGTATCAGGCGTACCTTTACAAAATTGCATATATGTACACGAAAAACGAGCAGGATGCGTTGGATGCTGTTCAGGAATGTGCAATGCGCGCTATGATTGCAATGGATAAGCTGCGGGATGCAAGATACTTTAAAACATGGATTACCCGTATCCTGATTAACTGCGTTTACCATTTGCAGGGAAAGATGAAAAAGCATGTTGTTTTTGAAGAATATAAGGAGACGGCGTGTGAGGATAGTATCTCAATAGAAGAAAAGATAGATATTTATGATGCGATTGATTTATTGCCGCCTGTTTATAAAACAGTGATTATTTTACAGTATTTTCAAGGAATGAAAATTAAAGAGATTGCAGCAGTCATGGATATTCCGGAGGGAAGCGTGAAAGGGTATCTATCCAGAGCAAAGAAAATCCTGCGAAATACATTTGAATAGTGTGAAGAGAAGTTCTAAGACTTGCAGCAAAGGCTGCCTCGTCAAGAACTTCTAAAGCTTCACACGCGAATTTGCGCCGACGCTGATAGCGTCTTGGCACACAAATGTCGCAGGCTGAGAGAAAGGTATGGTAATTAGTATGAATAATTTAAAATATGAAAAAATCTGTATACCGGAGAGTTTATCGGAAAGAGTACAGCAGGGGATTCTGGAAGGAGAAGCGGTTTATAAAAAAAATAAAAGAAAAAAGTTAGCGATGAAAATTGGAGGTGCTGTTGCTGCAGTGATACTTAGCATTGGTATTTTTGCATCTTCGCCGGCATTAGCGTCAAAGATACCGGTTATCCGCGATATTTTTAAGCTTTTTCAGGATGATTATTCCTATGGGGGAGATTTGGATGCAGTGGCGGAGAAATTGGAAGAGCCGGAAAGCGAAGAAAATAAAGATGTGCAGATGGTACAAGACAGGAAGTATTCAAAGACGGTTGACGGAGTTACTGTATCGGTTTCGGAAGCATATTGCTCGGCAGAAGCCGTTTACATGTCACTTATGATCACAAGTGAGGAGAAATTTCCGGAAACGGCGGTGTCGTGGGGGCAGCCTCTTATCTGTATGAAAACAACGGAGCGTTATCCTTTTACCGAGGCAGATGATCCGGGTTACGGATTTGGTTATCTAGAAGGGGATTTTCTGGATACCCATACTTTTGTGGGCATTTATCGTATTGATATCAGGGATATTACACAGGGAGACCAAGAGAAAAAAGATAGGCTTCTTGCAGCGGATTCCCTTAATATCGACTTTACGATTAATCAGATTATAGGAGATAAGGCAGAACCGGAAAAACCTGATTATCAGGGGAAAACAGAGGAAGAATTGGAAGCGATGACAGATGAGGAATGGGATGCTTTTATGAAAGAGGTATATAGCGGAGACTGGTCTGCTTTTCCCAATACACATGAGAATTGGTGGTTTGACGGACCGTTTGAATTTGAGCTTTCGTTAGCAGTAGATAAAGAAAATGCGCAGATTGTCACGGTCAATGAAAGGAATGAAACGGGAGCAGGATTATACAGCGTATCTAAGACTTTGTTCGAGATTACGGTAGAAATGAATTGCAGTGAGGAGCGGTTACGGCAGGGCGTCTATATTGCGGTATTGGATGCAGACGGGAAATTACTGTCTCGTGGAAGCAGTTCCTGGGGGAGTACATTTGCTATAAGTGATAGTGATGTATCGAAAATATATGTATATCTCTGCGATATGCAGGAATATCTGGACGAGCTGAATGGATACCGTGAATCGGGAAATTTACGGCAGATTTTGGAAGAAAGAGCGCTATACGGTAAGGAAATAGAGTTTGCTGATTAATTTTATGAAATCCATATTCAAAGCTGTTTGATAATGAATAGACTTTACCCATTAGTTATGATATACTTATCCTATAACAATATAATTTATAATCACGTGTAGAAAGTAGGTGATTACATGACTGAGGGCGAAATGTTAAAACTAACAGTGGAAGAGTTTTCGAGAATACAGCGATACATGTCGTTAGCCGAAAAAGATTCTGAAGTCTATAAAGCAATGAAAGAAAGGTATATTGATTTAAAAGTTATCCTTACTTCATCTGGTGTTAATATGACAGAACTGGATAGAATTAAAGAATGAAATAACCGATTATATAAGTATCACGAAAACAGGGTGTGAAGTCTATTGGATTAAGGCTTTACACCTTTTTAATTGACAAGCAGGATAATATCATCTATACTTTTAATGAATAAATATTCATTCATAAATTAGAAAGTGAGGATATACAAATGCCAAAGTCTTCTGAGCGGTGTAAGGAAATTAGGGAGGAAACACGGTCGAAAATCTTACATGATGCAATGTTGTATTTTGCCAAAAACGGCTTTGCCGGAACTAAAATAAGCGACTTAGCCAAAAGTATCGGAATTGCGCAGGGAACATTATATCTGTATTTTGAATCTAAAGAGGATTTATTTAATGAGATATATGCCGCAATTGATAACGGAAAAGAAACACAGAAATTGAAGCTTTTGGCAGGATTGCCACTGTCCGGGAAACAAAAAATCCATAAATTGTCAAAATTTCTGATGGATAAATTGGAAACTGATGAGGATTTTGCTGCCATGATTGCCCTAAATGCACAGGCAATGCTTGAAAAGAACGATTTTTCGTATGAGGATTCCTCCGATCAGTCAGACTGGTATCAATATACGGCAAGAATCATTGAACAGGGGCAAAAGGAAAAGAGCGTAGTAACCGGCTCGCCTATGAAATTAGCCGATTTTTATTGGGGAGTTGTGTATTTGTATTCCCTGAAGAAATTATTTACAGCAAAATATGAAGCAATTACAGTATATGATTTGGAGCGTATTTTACTCAAAGATTGCGAGAAATAGGAGGGCAGAGACGGTGACAAAGACAAAAGAGATAGCTATTATAACAGGAGCAACCGGAGGGATTGGGAAAGAGTTTGTCAGTAAGCTTAATGATGAACCGCTCGATGAGATTTGGATAATCGGCAGAAACAAGGAGCGCCTTACCGCGATAAAAGAGCAATACGGAGAAAAGATGATTCCCATATGCACAGATTTGACAGATGCGCAGGAACTGGCAAATATTCAAGCATTACTTGCAGAGCAGAAAGAGAAAATAGAGATTGCTTATTTGATTAATAATGCAGGAATTGCACATATGATGCCTTCCGTAGATTTCGACGTGGATGAAATAGAGAAAACGATTCGTTTGAATTGTAATGTGCCCGTTACGTTAATTAATTATTGCATTCCCTATATGAAAGAGGGAAGCAGAATTATCAATGTTTCTTCAGCCTCGGCGTTCCAGCCGGTTCCCTTTATCAATTTATATGCTGCGACGAAGGCTTTTGAACATAGTTATTCCCGTGCCTTAAATATGGAACTGAAATCTGTCGGAATTACAGTTACTGCGGTTAGCCCGGGGTGGGTAGATACGGATATGCTCTCAAAAGAAATAAACGGAAAAACTGTGAGATTTCCCGGTATGGTAAGTCCTGAAAAAGTTGTCCGGAAAGCGATACAAGACGCCAAAAAGGGAAAGGATGTCTCTATTTGTTCTTTCTATGTAAAATGCCAGCACTTGAATGTGAAACTCATGCCGCATAAGTATGTAATGAGAATCTGGATGCGCAGTATCAGGAAATATTTGTAGGAAGAGAGATACGAAGTGAATGCTGCAGATTCTTTTTTTCCCGAAAAACTTGATTTTTACCCCATGGTTTAGTATATTAGTATAGGATGCCTGATAATGAAAAAGGTATGTGCATACGGTACAGACTTATGAACGGACAGAAGGGATACAGGGATTGTCATGGGAGAATATGTAAACGTAGCAGTTGATGCCATGGGCGGCGACAATGCCCCGAAAGAAATTGTAAAAGGCGCGATAGAAGCGATTCAGGAGAGTCAGAAAGTTAAAATATATCTGGTAGGAAAAGAAGATGCGATAAAAGCTGAGCTTGCCGGATATACTTATCCGGAAGAGCAGCTTACGATTGTTCCCGCAAGCGAGATTATTGAAACGGCGGAACCTCCGGTTATGGCAATCCGCAAGAAGAAAGATTCCTCTCTGGTAAAAGCCCTTTATCTGGTAAAAGACGGAACCTGCGATGCCTATGTATCGGCAGGCAGTACCGGAGCAACATTAGTGGGCGGACAGGTTATTGTAGGACGTATCAAGGGCGTGGAAAGACCGCCGCTTGCACCGCTTATCCCTACGGAGAACGGCTGCGCACTGCTTGTAGACTGCGGCGCTAATGTGGACGCAAGACCATCTCACCTTGTGCAGTTTGCGAAGATGGGTTCTATATATATGGAAAATGTGATGGGCGTAAAGAATCCGAAAGTAGCGATTGTTAATATCGGTGCGGAAGAAGAAAAGGGAAATGCACTTGTAAAGGAAACTTTTCCGCTTCTGAAGAACTGTCCGGATATTAATTTTACGGGAAGCATTGAAGCAAGGGATATTCCTGCAGGCGAAGCAGATGTAATTGTATGTGAAGCGTTTGTCGGCAATGTTATATTAAAAATGTACGAGGGTGTCGGCGGCACTTTGATTAAAAAAGTAAAGGCAGGCATGATGACTTCTTTCCGCAGTAAGATTGGTGCACTGTTAGTAAAGCCTGCGTTGAAAAAGACACTGAAGGCTTTCGATTTAGAGCAGTATGGCGGGGCGCCGATGCTGGGTTTGAATGGTCTTGTGGTAAAGACGCACGGCAGTTCCAAATCCGTTGAGATTAAGAACTCTATTTTACAGTGTATAACGTTCAAAGAACAGAAAATCAATGAAAAAATCAGAGAAAAGATTGCGGTACAAGATTAGGAAAGGCTGGCTGTTTGTATGGAATTTGAAAAATTAAAACAGGTCGTTGCGCAAATCTTGAATGTAGACCCGGAAGAGATTGCGATGGAAACAACTTTTATGGAAGATTTAGGAGCGGATTCTTTGGATATTTTCCAGATTGTAATGGGAATTGAAGATGAATTCGATATAGAAATTCCGCCGGAAAAGGTGGAACATATAACAACAGTAGAAGAAGCGGTTCAGTTAATAAAAAGTTCGATTCAGTCGGCACAGTAAAAGAAAAACCCTTTCGGAAAGGGTTTTTTTAGATGGGAGATATAGATGCAGCAAAAACCATTAGAAGAACTGGAACAAAAAATAGGATATTCTTTTCAGGATAAACGTCTGCTGAAACAGGCGCTGACACACAGCTCTTTTGCCAATGAGCAGAAAATTAATAAATATGATGACTATGAGCGTCTGGAATTTTTAGGAGACGCCGTATTAGAGCTGGTGTCGAGTGAATTCCTTTTTCGGGAAAATGCAAAAATGACAGAGGGGCAGTTGACGAGAATGCGTGCTTCTATGGTATGTGAGCAGGCGCTTGCTTATTGTGCGAAAGAATTTGGATTAGAGGATTATATTCTGCTCGGTAAAGGGGAAGAGATGACCGGAGGCAGGACGAAAGATTCCATTATTTCTGACGTGATGGAGGCGATTATCGGCGCTCTTTATGTGGATAACGGCATGGAAGTGGCAAAAGCCTATATTCATCGTTTTATATTGTCGGATTTAGAGCATAAACAGCTTTTTTATGATGCCAAGACTATTTTGCAGGAACGTGTTCAACAAAAGAATCAGGGAACGCTCCACTATGAACTTATCCGGGAAGAGGGACCGGACCATGACAAAATGTTTGTGATAGAAGCAAAAATTGACGACAAAACAATCGGAGCGGGACAAGGCCGGACGAAAAAAGCGGCAGAGCAGCAGGCAGCGTATGAGGCGCTGAAATCTATGAAAGAGTAATTGTGCGTAACCGCACGGAGGGATACATGTATTTAAAAAGTATTGAAGTACAGGGATTTAAGTCTTTTGCAAATAAAATTACGTTTCAGTTCCATAACGGCATTACAGGTATTGTAGGACCGAATGGAAGCGGTAAGAGTAATGTTGCGGACGCTGTCAGGTGGGTGCTTGGGGAACAGCGTATTAAGCAGCTTCGCGG
>CAZKOR010000168.1:0-8425 GCA_964554405.1 uncultured Bacteroides sp.
ATTATATGATGGCGGTGTTTACCCTGTTTTCTTTCGCCATGATTCTGGTGACAACCTATGTATTTTGCCAATGGAAAACGGAACAGGAAGAGAACCGCCAGCGGGAAATCTTTTCTGCACAGATGACGGATCTGCAAGGCCATATCAGCGAAGTGGAACGGCTTTACCGGGATCTGCGCGGTCTGCGCCATGACATGGGGAATCATCTCATGACTCTGGAACAGCTCTACGACAGCGGAGAGTATGAGGCTGCAGAACAATATGCCGGAACCCTGAGAAAGGAAATACAAAATGTTTCCGGAGATATCTCAAGCGGCAATCCTGTGACAGACGTGATCCTCTCCGGCAGAAAAAAGGAAATGGAAGAGAAAGGAATCGCCTTTGCCTGTGATTTTCACTATCCAATGACTGATTCAGTCAATTCTTTTGATGTAAGTATTATTCTGAACAATGCCCTCTCCAATGCCATCGAAGCAGTGGAGCGGGAACAGACCGGCTCTGATCAGCCGGCACATATTTCTCTGTCCTCTCACCGCAGAAAAAATATGTATATCATCGAAATATCCAACACTTATACGGGAAATCTGGAGCCAAATCCTGCAAGCGGCCTGCCGCGCAGCTCCAAGAACGAAGAAGGCCACGGCTTTGGGCTTATCGGTATCCGCCATGTAGCGCGCAAATATCTGGGCGACATCGAAATCAAAAAGGAAGAGCGGGAGGGGGAATCTCTCTGTGTACTGCGGGTGATGCTGCAGCTTTCCGAAGAATAAATTTCGCGTTCACGACAAATTAAAGCTCTTCCACAACATCCCCTCTTTACGGACACCCCCATCCTGACGAGATACTTTGCAGAAAGCAACAGTATTCGGAAAAAGGAGGTTTATCAGATATGACAGTAAACGGAATCAACGGAATCGGCGCACAGCCGGCCATGGGCGGCGCAGGAGCACCGGAACAGTCAGACCCCACCTGCAAAAATCTGCAGCAGCAGATCGATCGTCTGCAGCAGGAACTAAAAGAAGTTTCCGCTAATCAGGAAATGCCTGCGGAAGCGAAAATGAAAAAACGACAGGAACTGCAGAAGCAGATCAGCGAACTGCAGATTCAGCTCAGACAGCGGCAGATTGAGGTAAAGAAAGAAGAGCGGGAAAAGAAAAAGGAAGAATCCTCCTTTGACGATCTTCTCGGCACGAAGAATCAAAACGGATCGAACGCTGCACAGAGCGTTGGTCTGTCAGCAGACAGCATGACTGCTATGATATCCGCAGATCAGTCCGTCAAGCAGGCAAACGCAGGCGGCAGTATCGCTAAGAAGATGGAAGGCCGGGCAAATGTGGTGGAAGTCGAAATACAGCTGGACGGCGGCAGAGGCGGCAGCAGTAATATAGAGCTCAAGGAGGCAGAACTTGCCAAGGTAAGGGCGGCAGCAGAAAAAGCGACAGCCTCTCAGATGGAATCTCTGGCAGAGGCTGGCGAAGCGCTGCAGGATGCTGCGAAGAGTGAAAAATCCGATAAACAGGCGGATGACGACGACAAAAAAGTATCCGGTGAAAAAGGAAGCGAGGAGGAGAATACATCCTCCGTTACGACCGACGAGGAGACTTCGGAGGCAATGGAGGCAGGCATTCGTTATCATCCTGTGGATGTAAGGCTGTAGATCGTAAAAAATAGAATGATCCCCACTTAAAAGGGAGTATCGCTAAGCAACTCATGCTTACAACGATGCTCCTTTTTCTTTCAAAAATCTTGAATATGTGTAAATATGACACAATAAAAATCTTGATTTCGTGTAAATTCGTAGTAGTAAAAATCTTGAATTCGTGAATATCGCCTATAATTCCACAGCGCCAAACATCGGCCTGAAACTTAACAGAGACCGCCTGCGCCTCAAATGCTATATGGCAGATACCGGCCTTCTGATCAGTCATGCTTTTGATGAGAATGGCATTATAAGTGAAGAAGTCTACAAAAAAATACTATTTCATAAGCTTGAGATCAATATGGGAATGATCGTAGAAAACATTGTGGCACAAATGCTGACGGCAAACAACCATAAACTGTATTTTTATTCCAATTCTTCCCGAACCGATGCCGCATCCCGCATGGAAATAGACTTCCTGATCGCCAAAAACAAGATCAGTAACAGACATAATATTTCGCCCATCGAAGTAAAGTCAAGCAAAAATTATACCCTGACTTCTCTTCGCAAATTTAAAATGAAATATGCGCAACAGCTGCATATTCCCTATGTATTGCATACGGGAGATTTAAAACTGGAAGATGATATCCTCTATTTACCATTATATATGGCGCCGCTTCTGTAAACGGCGCCATTTCACATCACAAATGCAAGAATTTCCGCAAAAAATAATCGCTTTAACGCGAATTATTTATCAATAAGAAAATGATTATTTTTAGGGCGATCACTATTGTATAGTTTACCACAAAAATAAATACCAGTCTACTCTTTTTTTATTTTCCTGCTAAAATTTTTATATCAGCTGATATCAACTAAAAAAATATTCCTGCAAAAAGAAGTAAAGATAACCGGTTGATCCGTACTTCTGATGCAGGAAAGGAGGGATTTTATTGATAGAATTTAATGATATCTGCAAAATCTACCGGGTAGCCAGACGCGAATCCGGGCTCGGCAACGCGGTAAAATCGCTTTTCAAAAGAGAGTACACCACGATTCAGGCCATAAACCATATCAGTTTTTCCATAGAAGATGGTGAAATGGTAGGCTATATCGGCCCAAACGGAGCAGGTAAAAGTACCACGATCAAGATTTTAAGCGGAATATTGACGCCGGACAGCGGGACATGCGTGGTGAATGGTCAGGTGCCATGGAAGGACAGAAAGGAGTATGTCCGGCAGATCGGCGTTGTTTTCGGTCAGCGTTCGCAATTATGGTGGGATATCCCGGTCATAGATTCCTTTGAACTGATACAGGCAATCTATTCCATACCTGCGCCGAAATACCGCAACAATCTGGACGAACTGACGCAGCTTTTGAATCTGGAGGATATCTTGAAAACACCCACGAGACAGCTGTCGTTGGGGCAGCGTATGCGCTGTGAAATAGCCGCGTCGCTGCTGCATGAACCCAAATTGCTGTTTTTGGACGAGCCGACGATCGGATTGGATGCAGTCTCCAAGATCGCGGTCCGTGACTTCATTAAAAAGATGAATGCAGAACATAAAACCACGGTAATCTTGACAACACACGATATGCAGGATATTGAAGCGATCACCAATCGCGTGATTCTGATCGGCAGAGGGCAGAAGCTGCTGGATGGCACATTAGAGGATCTGCGCCTGGAAGCAAGAGCCGTGAAATCGGGAGCTACGAAATCCGAATTTACGAAATCCAAAGCTGCGGCATCAGAAGGCGATAGTTCAGAGACAGATCTTGACCACATTATTGCAAGTCTCTATGAAAAACTAAATATTATGTAGGAGGCGAACATGAAAAAATATTATTGTTTTTTTAAACTTCGATTCGCCACCGGACTTCAATACCGCATGGCTTCTGTCACGGCTTTGACGACGCAGCTTGTCTGGGGATTGATGGAATGTCTGGCATACAAAGCGATCGCAGAAGCATCCGGCGGCAATCTGCCGATGGATTATTCTTCCATTGTGACGTATATTTGGCTGAAAGAGGCATTTTTGGCTCTTGTTAATACATGGGCATCGGATAATGACCTTTTTGCAATGATAGCAAATGGCAATATTTCATATGAACTGTGCCGTCCGGTTTCAATCTATTCCATGTGGTTTTCAAGAGTTTTTGGAGGAAGAATAGCCGAGGCGACTATGAGGTGTATCCCCGTATTATTATGTGCGTTTTTAATGCCTGCGCCTTATAGAATGACTCTTCCGGTCAATAGCGTTTCGTTCTTGTTATTTTTGGTAACCTTACTTTTAGCAGTTGGGATAACGATCACATTTATCATGCTTGTTTTTATGCTGTGTTTTTTTACGATCTCGCCGCAGGGCTGGAGAATGGTATTGACAGGAGCGGTAGATTTTCTGTCAGGGAATATCATACCGCTGCCCTTTTTTCCAAAAAAATACTTGTTTTTAGTAGAAATGTCTCCGTTTGCCTATATGCAGAATGTTCCGTTTCGGATATACAGCGGAGATCTGGCCGGAGCGGAAATATATCAGTGCATCTCGAGACAGATCTTCTGGCTGGTGACACTCATGCTTTTGGGCGTTGTCCTATGGAAACAGGCGGAAAAAAGAGTCGTAGTACAGGGCGGCTGAATTTTGCAGCATTGTACTGACAGCACAAATTCGCTGACTAAGAAAGGAGTATCGTTATTTCTATGAAAATAAAAGAAACGGTAAAATTGTATATAAAGTATGCCTCTGTCTGCACGCAAAGCGTTATGGAATATAAATTGTCTTTTATATTGATGATCACTGCGCGATTCATTTTGGCATTTTGTGAACTGATCGCTATTAAATTCCTATTCTCCGGTTTTGCGCAGATAAAGGGCTACACTTATGGAGATGTTTTGTTGTGTTTTTCTATGATTCAAATGTCCTTTACTTTTGCGGAGCTGTTTGGCAATGGATTTAAAGTGTTTTCCGGAATGGTGAAGGGAGGCGAATTTGACCGGATGATGGTCAGACCATGCAGTTTGATCCTTCAAGTAGTAGGAAGCAGATTTGAAATAGGAAGAACCGGGCCTTTGCTGACTGCGCTTATTACACTTGTGCTGGGAATCAGGCATAGTCAGATCACATGGAACATCATGACTGTCTGGACAATGGCTGCCATGATCATAGGGGGTACGTTATTGTTTATAGGACTGTTCATGCTGGAGGCAAGTTTTTGCTTCTTTTCCATTGAAGATACGTCATTGGTCAATGTATTGACATACGGAGCAAAAACACACGGCAAGTATCCCATAGATATTTACGGAAAAGGAATCCTGCGGTTCTGTACTTATGTGATTCCCTATACCTTGATCCAATATTATCCTCTGCAGTTTTTGCTGGGGAAAACACATAATTGGTATCTGGCATTTTATCCGCTTGGGATCATAGTGTTTTTGTTCATCTGTAATTTTGTGTGGCAGTTTGGGGTAAAACGTTATAAATCGTGTGGTTCATAAAATACCGGACTCCATATTATCAAACTTATTTTAAAAAAATTGAAAAAGAACTTGACTGTAAACCTTGTTGATACCTTATATTTCAAGAAAATAACTATCTTGTGATAGGAGGGTATGGCATGGAGGTTTTAGTACAAACCAATAATCTCACAAAACATTATGGACAGCATAAAGTTGTAAACAATGTGAATCTATCAGTCAGGAAAGGAGAAATTTATGGACTGATCGGGCGAAACGGCGCAGGAAAAACTACTGTTCTAAGGTTAATTTGCGGATTGGCAAACCCAACCAAGGGAGATATATCTCTATTTGGACAAAATAGCCATGATACGATTTATATGCGAAAGCATGTAGGGTTATTGATTGAAGCGCCGGGAATCTACCCGAATATGAATGCAAGAGATAATGTAAAACTGAAATGTTTGGCAATGGGCATTTCAAGCAAAAGTTATATTGCAGAACTTTTAAATGATGTGGGGTTATCATCTTCTGATAAGAAAAAAGTAAAACATTTTTCTGTTGGAATGAAGCAGCGTCTGGGTATTGCGCTGGCTTTAGTTGGAAACCCCGAATTAGTCATTTTGGACGAACCTATCAATGGTCTTGATCCACAAGGTATGGCTGAAATCAGGGAAATAATTGCCCGGCTAAATACCGAGAAAAACATTACATTTATCATATCGAGCCATATTTTGGGAGAACTTTCTAAAATTGCTGCCAGTTATGGAATCATGGAAAATGGCGAATTGAAAAGACAGATTCTGAAAACAGAGTTGACAGAGGATCTAGAGGAATATTTCTTTAGTTTAACAGGAGGTACATCTCATGATTAAAATAATGAAAATGGAATTATATCGTTTTTTTCACTCCATATCTACATGGGCAGCTTTATCTGCAGATATAGTACTTGCATTTTTAAGTGTTATGCTGGTTCAAACTATGATTAACAATAATGCATCAATCCAAATTTATTCTAATGCGTGGGAATTGTTGGCAGCACAAATAAATGGCGGGATACTTATGGTATTGTGCGCATTGTCAGCGATTATATTTGTAAGTGCAAAATATAAGAGTGGATTCGTGAAAAATACTGCAAATCTGGTATCCCGCCGTGAACTGCTACTTTTTCCTGAGATTATAGTAACGGCTATTGCCAGTGCATTACATTTTTTTGTATATTCAGCCTGTACTATCGGTGCATGGGCAGTCCTTTTGGGAAATACGTTTATCCCTTTTTCCTTTTCTGCTATAATAAAATTGTTAATAGTACAGTATATTTTACATTTGGGCTTTTGCTGTTTATTGCTGCTCATATATATGTTGACTAACAGCACAACTTTTACTATGATAGCCGGACTTTTAATTTCCTTTAAAGTTATGAATATTTTTTATGCTCTTGTTGAGCAGCTTACTCATTTTAATTTTGCGCAATATATGTTAGATTATAATATTTTTCAAATTGGAATAGGATCTGCTGAACCAAGGGCTGCTGTTGTGGGAGTGATATTTCTTCTGGCAGAAATTGTGTTATTGTGCTTAGTTATGAATAAAAAAGATATTAGATAGTTTGCCGAATAGGGGGAAAGCATTATGACTATAAAAGAAGTTGAAGAACAAACAGGTCTGTCACGTTCCAATATTCGATTTTATGAAAAAGAAAAACTCATAGAACCATTAAGAAATAATATAAACGGATATAGGGATTATTCTGAAAAAGATATTGAAATCATTAAGAAGATTGCTTATTTGCGCACACTGGAAATTTCCATTGAAGATATTCGCAGCATTATATCTGAAAAAGTATCTTTAGTAGAAATAATAGAAAAGCAGACTGCAACAATTCAAACCCAAATTGAGGGATTAAATAAAGCAAAAACCATGTGCGAAAGAATGCTTGAATCTGGAAATGTCAGCTTTGATGAATTACAGGTTGAAAAATATGTAGAAGATTTGGAAACTTATTGGAACGATAATAAACCTGTTTTCAAACTGGATTCAGTCAGCTTCCTGTATATATGGGGCAGCCTTATTACATGGACAATTATTGCATCGCTATGTTTCATAGCCTCGTTATTGTCGTATGCAAAATTGCCAGTTGAAATACCTGTTCAGTGGGATAATGGAATAGCAGTTTCGTTTGTGGATAAAAAATTTATTTTTGTATATCCGTTAGCCTGTATCATTATCCGTATTTTGTTAAGACCAGTCATTTATGTAAGGTTGCTGATGAACTATCTTCATGGAGAACTTATATCCGAATACTTAACAAACTATATGTGTTTCATTGCACTGTCAGTAGAGATATTTTCTATACTGTTTATATATGGGCTGGTAAAAAGTGTAGTTATTGTCCTGTTTGTAGATACTGCTGTACTTATTGGTATACTAATTATTGGAATTATTAAAATGGGCTTTTTCGAAAATCTTAGTTGACAAAACCAATTTAATTGTGTACAATCGAAATATATAAATTGTACACAATTAAATATTGCAAAATTTATAAGGAGGTAAGGTATGAACATTTATGATTATTCTGTCAAGGCGCAGGATGGCAGTGAGGTTTCCCTTGCAGATTATCAAGGCAAGGTTCTGTTGATCGTAAACACGGCAACAGGCTGCGGCTTCACGCCGCAATATGACGGATTACAGGACTTATACGACAAATATCAGTCACAGGGACTGGAGATTTTAGATTTCCCCTGTAACCAGTTTGGACATCAGGCACCCGGAAGCGACGAGGAGATTACAGACTTCTGTCAGTCACGATATGGTGTAACCTTCCGCCAGTTTAAGAAGATCGAGGTAAACGGAAAGGACGAAGAACCATTGTATACTTTCTTGAAATCACAGCAGAAAGGCGTTATGGGCAACCAGATCAAATGGAATTTTACGAAGTTTTTAGTCGATCGTAAGGGAGCTGTCGTTGCACGTTTTGCCCCGACAGTTACACCGGAAAAAATAGACGAACAAATAAAGGAACTATTATAAACTTAAAAAGAGAAAGGATGATTCGATGAATATTTATGATTTCCATGTAAAAAATACAGAGGGCGCTGAAATATCTTTAAAGGACTATGCCGGAAAAGTGATTTTGATCATCAATTCTGCAACAGAATGCGGTTTTACGCCGCAATATGATAGTTTACAGGATCTCTTTGAAAAATACAGCAGCGAGGGATTTGTCATTTTGGATTTTCCCTGTAACCAGTTCGGGCATCAGGCACCCGGAAGCGATGAAGAAATCGTAAGTTTTTGTGATTCCACTTATGGCATCACATTTCCGATCTTCTCTAAAA
>CAZKOR010000169.1:0-8393 GCA_964554405.1 uncultured Bacteroides sp.
TGTATTTTCTATAAATTTCCTGTTCCTGATGTGATTTATAATCATCGGCAAGACGGTTGATAAGACCGATATCCTGCAGGTTACCAGTGAGACAGTGCAGATATAAATCATCTTCGGAAGATAACTCCCTTGTAACGATAATTTGTATATGAAAAGTCTCTTTATTGATATAATACACGCCATCGGAGATTTTTGCAACAGGTAAATTTCGTTCCTGCTTAAGATGTTTCATCAGTTTTCTCGGATAATGATAACTTAAAAATGTCAGACTGACATCTAAGCTGGAATATTGTGTCTTGTGAGTGGTGTGTTCTGATTTTCTCATCTGTGCAATCAAAAGTCCTGCATATCCAATCGTTTTGTAATAGGAATCAATGCTGACGGAAGAGCCAACACCCTTAATTTCAAGCAGATTGAACGTTCTGAAAATGCGTGCGATATTTTTGGGAATCATTTCATTGGTCAATTTTTTGATAACAAGTAAATCAATCCGATAGCTGTTTTTGCCGAGCGGATATTCGGATATATATTCCAGAATATGTGAATAGTCTTTTAGTTCGATTTGAAAAGCGCAGGAAGCAGCTTCGTGCCAGTTGACACGGCGTTTAGATGTAAGAGACATAGAACAGAATCCTTTCGTAAGAGAAAGCCTTATAGTTGCGGCTTATTTAGATTTTATCAGAATGTGACGGTTGAAGATAAGAACCATCCGATAAAGCATTTATACCATAAACGTAGAATTGTTACAAATGTTTTTTGAAATGTGGTATGTAGAAAAAGTAAAGTCAAATATTATAATATTTTTTGTCAGCTTCAATATATAGAAGTGTTTTAAACTTATTTTACAGTATAGGAACAAAATATAGTATTGTGCACTTTTGCATGACAAAATTGTCAGCTTCGGGTGGTGGTTTTACAGAAAATGAATTTGTTATAATAAACGTATTGGTTAACGTTACATAACAAAATCACATCGGAGGCATTTATCAATGGAATTACGGGACAGATTACAGCAGTTAAGAAAACAAAACGGTTTATCACAGGAGGAACTTGCGGATAAGATAGGGATTGCAAGGCAGACAATCAGCAAATGGGAAAACGGACAGGCAGTACCGGAATTAAATGCTTTGCTGTGTCTAAGCAGTCTTTACGGCGTTACCATAGACAGTATCGTCAAGAATAGTGACGGCTGCCGTTTTTCTTTATCTCGTGAAATGGACGATGAAAACAGTCAGATAACGGATTTTTTGATTCTGGCTAAAAGAAATACTTACGCTGCGAAAAAGAATCAGGTGGAATCATCCAGAACGGCGTCCTGCGATTATTACTATAAAGATGACAGCGGTTATGAATATTATGATACCTATTTAGGCGGAGCAAAGTTTATCGGAGAGGAAGCGGTCTGGTTTCAGCATAAGCCTGTATGGGGGATGAATTACGCCGGGCGTGTTATCGGGGGAAATTTTGACGGTGATTTTTTGAAAGCAGCGCTGTTATCGATGCCTTACAGCCATCCTTTCCGCGGACCGGAAATTTATACGAGCGGAAGTTATTGCTATCACTGTAAAGCTGACGGGACGTTTCACTGGTTTCAGGGATATGAGGATATTTTTTATAATAATGAAAAAATATATGAATGTTATTTCCATGGGGGAGATGTTAGTTAATTGGAATTGACTTTATTATATTCTAATGCTATATTATATCTAATAGATATATTGCTAATAGTAATATAATAAACAGAAAGGATTCCCCCACTTTTATGGATAATATCATACTTGGTCTTCTGCTTTTGCATAACAGGACTATTTATCAGCTTCGTGAGCGGATTGAGAAAGGACTGAATCTGATGTACAGCAGCAGTATGGGGAGCATACAGGCGGCAGTGAAAAAGTTGCTGCGCTGCGGTTATATCAGTTATGAAGAAGTTGTAGAAAACGGAAAATATAAAAAGATTTATGCAATTACCGACAGTGGACGGCAGTATTTTTCGGACTGGGTCAATCGCCCGATAGAGGGTCAGAATATGAAAAATCCGGAATTGGCAAAAGTCTATTTTATGGGTTTTTGTGATGAAAAAAACCGGGCAGCGAATATTGAAACGTATTTGTCGTTTTTGAAAGAGCAATATGCTGCGTTAGCTGTAATCTGTGAAGATGTGGACAGTGTAGAAATACCGGAGGAAAAAAAGGATATTTTGACCTATCAGTTTGCGGCGGCACGTTATGGAAGAGACTTTATGAAGTTTAATATAGATTGGTATGAAAAACTTTTACAGGAAATCCGAGAAAGAGGAAAGGTTGAAAATTAAAAATGAAACAGGTTTATTTAGATAACTCACCGATTGTATATTATACAAGTGGAAAAGAACACCGTGAATGGGTTCTTTTTTTACATGCTGCGTTTGTAAATCATGGAATGTTTCAGGAGCAGAGTAACTTTTTTGCAGACAAATATAATGTGCTGCTGCCGGATATTATCGGGCATGGAGGCTCCACTAATACGAAAAAAGGCGACAGCCTGAATAAAATGTCGGTTTGGATACATGATATCCTGCAAAAAGAAGGCATTGAGAAAATACATATTGTCGGAGTTTCATTGGGTGCGGTACTTGCGCAGGATTTTGCCAACCGCTATCCGAAGAGCGTACAATCGCTTGCCTGCTTCGGCGGGTATGACATCAATAATTTTGATAAGACGCTGCAAGGAAAAAATGCTTCCGCGCAGATGCTTATGATGCTTAAGGCGTTGTTTTCCATTAAATGGTTTGCACAGGCGAATAAGAAGATATCTGCGTATTCCACGCAGGCACAAAACGATTTTTATGCGATGAATATACAATTCCCGAAAAAGTCGTTTCAGTACCTTGCGTCTTTAAACAGTATGGTAAATGCGCACCAGACGGAAAAAAGAGACTATCCGCTTCTCATCGGATGCGGCAGACATGACATACCGATGGAACTGCAGGCGCTGGAAATGTGGAAAAACAGTGAGCCGGACTGTAAGGCGGTCATTTTTGACAATGCAGGACACTGTGTCAATATGGATGTGCCGCAGGAGTTTAACCGTGTGATGGAAGAGTTTTGGAAAAACGCGCCACAATCTTATTCGATGCATGAAGGTGCTTTGGTACATTAGGATGCTCATCCTCAAAGACATAGGATTTGAATTGCAGGATTTCCCAATCAGCATATAAATCCCTGATTTCGCCGTCTTTTGCCAGACCGATTGCAAACGGCGCAATATCCGCTGATGCAGGAACGGTATCCGTAAATATCTGCATGATATGGATACCGCCTGCCGTTGTATGTTCTTTTGCCTTGTAAATAAAGTATTTCCAATCGTCCTTACTTACAAAATGCAAAGTGCCAAAGGACATTATCATATCATATTTTTTCTCAAACTGATAAGTTGTCAAATCTGCGACAAAAGCATTTAGCGTGACATCTGCGTTTCGGCATCTCTGCTTTACTTTGGCGATTCCGTGTTCCGATAAGTCAAAGGCGTCAATATTACAATACCCTTCTTTTGCCAGATACAAAACATTCTGCCCTTCGCCGCAGCCTATTTCCAGGATGTTTGAGTTTTTATGGAGCAGATGTTCAAATTCTTTCAGTGTTGCATTTGGAGCAGCTGAAAAAGCGTTAGTGGTATCATCCTGATATGCTTTCTCCCAAAACGGAATGAGATTATTGTCCATACAAGAGCCTCCTTTAGAAGTTTTCTTAATCTATATGTTTCTTGTAAACTCTGGATGGTTCCCCATCCATATCATTCATGATCTGGTAAAACTCGCACCCGTACTTTTCATATAATCCGGTGTGGTTTGTTGAGATAAAGATATCATGCACATTCTCAGCTTTAGCGAGTTTCTCAATCTCTAAGAACAGTTTCCCCACATAGCGGTGTCCTCTATATTCCGGGAAGGTATACACAAATCCCATCCACGGAGTCAGCTCCGTCGGTTGTATATCATCTTTTTCCGCATAGGAACAGAATGCGATGAGCTCATCTCCGTCCGTGAGCATCAGTACCTTTGACTTTTCACCCACAGCATCTTTAAACTTGTTTTCGCTTAACAATTGATATAGAAACTGTCCTGCGCCCCAGTCGCTTTTCTTTATTTGGCACAGCCAATGCTCCGGACGTTCGCAGTTGAAATAATCTATTACTTGCATTTGTGGTTGCTCCTTGTTTGGTTAATAGTGTTTAGTATAATATATCGGCGGTCGGAGCGTCAAGGGAGAAAATGATGCAACTTTGATACAATTATGATGCAAATATGATGCATGGTAGGTTTAAAATAGTAGAGTATTATAGCAAAGAGAGAGGAAATGTGGGTGATATTATGAAAAACTTATCACTAAAAAGACATCTAATTTTTGATTTACTGATAGTATTTGCCACAGCAGGCATTTTAGCAGGATGTGGGAAAAAAGAATTTCCGCAGGAAAGCGTGGAGCCTGTTGAACAGAATTTTTCTATCGGGGAGGAATTGCTGTGGGAATCGGATTTTAGCTGGCAGTATTTCCCGCAGGAGGAAAGTGCAGAGGGTGAGATGGCAGGGTACTTTAAACAGGAAACAAGTGACTTGCAGGATGGTGATATGATAGAGGTTTACCATGATGTGTTGTCGGAAGAAGCATTATTTGCATTAATAAACAGCCAGGCAAAAGACTTGACGGAAGAATATCCGAAAAAGAAAGTGTTTTGTCGGGTGAATGGCAGTACGGAAATAGACCAGTTTGTTCAACTGGATACAGAAACAGTGCATCGGCTGTATCTTAGGATGAATGACAGCGTTTACATTTTGTATGCGGAGATGGAGCGGGAAAAATGGCAGGAGTTTCTGGAAGAATGGCTGTTTACATACGGTCTGCAATGGAATGGGGCAGCAGTGATAGAGGAAAGCGGGACTGTGGAGGATAACTTTGACTACACAGAAGATTATAAACCGAAAGGTTTATGGAACTATTTCCAGTATGAGGAAAACTGTATGAGAGTAGATGGAGATATCCTTCTTTTTCACAGGCAGGAAGACGGGTTTTACTTCAAACTGGAATCGGGGGATGAAGAGAAAAGGCTTGCGGAGGAAGTAGTTATGCGCTCTGCAGACATTGATTTACAGCATGATAGTTGGGAAGAAGCAGTTTCCTATTTTGAGAATAGGTATCCGGACATGAACAGTCTGGAAGCGTATCTTTATGGAGAACGTACGCTCTGGAATTTTGAGGGAGAGATATCTGATTCGGTTTTCTATAAAGTGGAAGAGCAGGAAATCAGTCATGGATTTTTCCTCCAAAATGGCAAGACGTTTGAAGTGCTCAGTCAGGGAATGTCAGGCTATTATAATATGGTTCATACAATGAAAAACAACGTGGGTTACGATTATGATGCCTGTTTTTTATGGGAACGGGAAGAGGACGGCAGCATGATATATGAAGATAATCTTGAGGGGAAATTTTCTTATGTCAAAAACTTGGGAAATGAAAAAACAGTCCGGGTGCAGGCGGAAATCATGGAAATAGATGAGGGTGAACTGATAGATAATGTTATTTACAGAGTGGAAATAGTTGATGAAAAAGAAAATAAGTTATTACAGGAGCTGGAAGTAAATTCTGCCTATTCGCATAAATCGCCTTTTTCCTTTGAAGATTTTAATGCGGACGGCTATCTGGACCTTACTGTGGAATATTATTATGGAGGCACCGGAGGTTCTGCCAGTCATTATATTTTCAGCCCCTCTAAAGAGGAATTTGTAGAGCTGGATTCGGAGTTGGAGTATTATGGGATGTACGGTATAGACAGTGAGAAAAGAAGACTGCATGTACACGAACATGGTACGGCAATCAGCGGTACGGAAACCACTTATCAGTGGAAAAATGAGATGGACTATGAAATGTTAAAGCAGTTTGAGCATAATGCTGTGGATGATAGCGTGCAGGTATCGATTATCCGTTATGAAAACGGAAAGGAAGAGATGCTTTCCGATTATCTGTATTCGCAGGAGGAATATGTTGAGCGCATAGATGATATATGGGGTACATATTATGAGGATTTTATTTGGGAAAAAGAAGTAACTGACCTGACTACCGGGAAAAAGTATATTATTCGCTATACCGAAGTTTTTATGCCGGAGGAAACTGCGAGAAACGGCAGTCCCAATATTGACCTCTACTATGACGGGCGGATTTACGTTTATGATGAGGACACTTATCTGGTCAGTGTGACGCATACGGATAGAGCTTCACAGGCGGAAAGTATTGAATGGGAAGATGGTGACGGGGATACGGAGCCGGGGCTTGTGTTTTATTATCCGGGTGGCGGTTATGGGGGGTATTCTCTGTCAAGGTTGATTACGCCGGATTATGAAGCAAAGCCATAGAGCTTGATGGCAGGAAATTTAACGGATAACTTTTTATTATCCGCTAATTACTTACTTCCCCAACCCTCAACAACCTCCGAGGATGCTTCGTGCTCAAAATATCCCGCTGCTTTGCCATCGCAACATGCGTATATATTTCCGTAATATTAATCGAACTGTGCCCGAGCATTTCCTGAATATAGCGGATATCCACATCTTCCTCTAACAGACAGGTGGCAAACGTATGCCGGAACATATGCGGTGTAATATGTAAGTCAATCGCCGCAATAGAAGAGTATTTACGAATCATGCGCCGTACTGTCTGATCGGACAGGGCTCTGCCGGACTGATTGACGAAAAAATACCCACAGCATTCTATTTCCGCCTGATATTCCCTGAAATATTCTTCCAGTATGCACATTACATCCTGATTCCCAATCTGTATGCGGCGCTCTTTTGCACCTTTCCCGTATATCAGAATAATGCCGTCGTTTAAATTGACATTTTCAGCTTTTAATGAGCAAAGTTCTGAAATCCTCATACCTGTTGCAAATAGAAGTTCAATCACTGCTGCATCGCGCAGGGCATTTTTCTTTTGATAGGCAGTCTTGGCGTGTGTCCGTTGCTCATAAATGCTTGATAAAAAACGCTCTACCGTATGTAAAGGGATTGTTTTTGGCAAAATAACAGGCTCTCTGAACTTTACCTGTATTTTGTTAAAGGGATTTACGTCAATATAGCTCTTATATTCCATATAGTGGAAGAACGCTTTAACAGATGCAATTTTTCTTTTGACAGTTTTGGGCTTATAGGTTTGATGCAAAGACATAATATACTTTTCCAGAACATCTGGCGTTATGTCAACTAAATGCTCTGCGGGTATTTGTAAAGAAAACTGCTTCAAATCAATGCGGTATGCTTTCATTGTTTTTGCGTCCAATCGTTTCTGATATTGGCAGAAGTCCAAGTAGTAATTGGTGATTGTCTGTAAATTCTCCATGTCTTTTCTCCTTTGTCTTGTCAGGTTTTGCTAAAAGTATATTGTATACGTATTGGGAGTGTTTGGCTATCGGGAATTGAAAATATGATTCTAGTAGTGATAGAATAGTGTGAAGAGTAAATTTTGCACCCTATTTTGAGCAAAGCTGAGAAGGGATACCAAATGAAAAATCCGTGGGAAGAAATTGAGTTATCAGACTATGAAAATCATATGAAATCAGATTCGGTCATGCAGCTTCAGACTTTGAATGCTATGATGAAAAGACAGCTTAACCGATATCCGGTAAAAACAGTTATGGTGTTAGGCGTAGCGGGTGGTAATGGCTTGGAACACATTGATACGCAAAAGGTGCAGAAGGTATATGGTGTAGATATTAACCATGATTATCTGGAGAAATGTGCAGAACGATACAAGGTTTTAGATGGCATATTTGAGGGTATTTGCATGGATTTGACGGATAAGAGCAATGCGCTTCCTTGTGCAGATATGATAATAGCTGACTTGTTAATAGAATACATTGGCTATCCGTGTTTTCGGAATGTCATCACGCAGGTAAAGCCGTTATATATATCATGTATTATCCAAATCAATACGAACCATAGTTTTGTTTCGGATTCTCCATGGCTCCATGCGTTTGATAAACTGGATAAAGTACATCATCAAATGCAGGAAGATGAGTTGATAACATATATGAAAGATATAAATTATAGCTTGATAGATAAAACAGAAGAATCACTGCCCAATGGTAAAAAGCTGGTTCAGCTTGATTTTGAACTTTACTCTTTGGACTGAAGAGTAGGAATCCATCATTATATATTTAAAAAACTAAATGTTTTGTGGAGAAAAATTGTTATAAAAAAACATTTACATTGACATGGGAATTGTGCTAGAATAAACAAAAGCATATTTTCTATAGGGCAATTCAATCCAATCTTTTTTCTAAAGTTTCAGAAAATCCATGCTTTTATTCCTACCAAAGACAATGCCCGTTGCTTCTGGAAAGTAAAAGTTTCGACCACCAAAGGAAAT
>CAZKOR010000170.1:0-8310 GCA_964554405.1 uncultured Bacteroides sp.
TATCTTGATAGAAATATACTTCGTACATTGTACTCCTTTCTTTGATGATAGCTTACGAGCTATCATTTGTCAATACCGTTTTAAATTATTTTTTTAGAAAGTATTGTAGTAAACAGACATAGACATTCCCCTCCCTTTAACATTAAAAGCATTTGCTTTTGGAAATAATGGTCGAAATGACCAGTGATAAAAAGACATTATATAAATAGATATAGTCAGCATAGCATATATAAAGGATATAGACAAGTTTTTCTTTGCGCATGTCTTGCATATCATTGTCACATTACATATAATAATATCATCCATTTATCATGAAAATGATGTGAATCACTTTCACATTTTCAGGCATAATAAAAATCAGAATAGAGGAAAGGAAAACAGGGTATGAGAAAAACCAAAATCGTATGTACATTAGGACCGTCAACGGATAATGAGGATGTGTTGAAACAGTTGATGCTGGAGGGTATGAATGTTGCCAGATGCAACTTCTCTCATGGCGTTTACGAGGAACATAAAAAGCGGATGGACATGGTGAAGAAAATCCGCAAAGAAGTCAAAAAGCCCATAGCGATTTTGTTGGATACCAAAGGACCTGAAGTCAGAGTGAAACAATTCAAAGACGGGAAAGTTACATTGCAGGAAGGTCAGTTGTTTACATTAACATCCGAGGAAGTAGAGGGAACACAGGAAAAAGTTTCCGTTACTTATAATCGTCTTTATGAAGATTTGGAAGTAGGTATGAAAGTTCTGATTGACGATGGGCTGATTGAGATGCGTGTAGAAAAGGTTGAGCAGACAAATATTGTGTGCCGCGTCATAAATGGAGGTACTGTTTCTAACAATAAAGGAATCAATGTGCCTGATGTCAATTTATCCATGCCGTATTTAAGTGAAAAGGACAGAGAAGATATTCTGTTTGGCATCAGTCAGGATGTGGATTTTATAGCAGCTTCTTTTGTACAGAATAAAGAAGATATTTTACAGCTTCGGCGGCTGCTTGATAAAAATGGCGGTGAAGACATAAAAATTATTGCCAAGATTGAAAATGCACAGGGTGTAGAAAATATTGATGAAATCATAGATGTGTCGGACGGTATCATGATAGCAAGAGGTGATATGGGTGTTGAGATACCTTATGAAGAAGTACCGATTATCCAGAAAATGATTATTAAGAAAGTATATCAACTTGGAAAGCAGGTCATTACGGCAACACAGATGTTGGAGTCTATGGTGAAAAATCCAAGACCGACCAGAGCGGAGGCAACGGATATTGCAAATGCGGTCTATGACGGAACGAGCGCGATTATGCTTTCAGGAGAAACTGCGGCAGGTGCATACCCCGTAGAAGCTGTCAAAACGATGGTAAGAATTGCGGAGCGTACCGAGCAGGATGTCGATTACCGGAAGAGGTTTTTCCATCATGACAGAAATGCAAATCCCGATATTACAGATGCTATCTGTCATGCAACCTGTACGACAGCGCACGATTTGAATGCAAAAGCGATTGTTACGGTTACGAAATCCGGACATTCGGCAAGAATGATTTCCGGTTACAGACCGGCAAGTGGCATTATAGGCTGCGCGACCTCGGAGAAAGTATGCAGGCAGCTTAATCTTGCATGGGGTGTAACGCCGATTCTCATTAAAGAAGAAAAAGATGTTTATGACTTATTCGATAATGCGCTCATGGCAGCAGAGAAGATGAATTTACTTGAAAAAGGCGATTTGACGGTCATTACATCGGGCGTACCAATTGGTATATCCGGAACGACGAATATGATTAAAGTGCAGAATGTATAGATTTTAGCGCAGGGAAATCCTGCGCTTTTATTGTATATACGGCAAAAGTAATTTCAGAACTTCCATAACATTTTCTCTTTTTTTAGAAGATATATTAGCTAACATGAAATAAAGCTGATCAAAAACTTCAGGTTCTTCATGTTCCTCTTGAGGGAATCTATTTATCACGCCAAATAAAAGATAGTCAGTAGAAATATTTAGTGCAGATGAAATATCAATTAATGTAGAAAGCGACATGCACTTCAGCCCTTTCTCTATTTCATAGATATAATGGGGAGATACATCAATTAATTCAGCTAGCTTTTCCTGTGTGAGTTGTTTTGCCATTCGGCATTGTTTAATTCTTACACCTAATTCTGTAATATTCATAAAAACTCCTTAAAATATGAAATTAATGTCCCGGAGTCTGTCCGGGGGCTTTAGTTGCTATGCTTTACTTAAAGAATATAGCTATCAGCTACAAATAATAACTAGCTAATAGCTATAATATGTGCTATATTTATAGCTGATGGATATATTGTCGGGTTAGGGGGTGTATACTATCAAAAAATACAGAAATGAGTGGAAGTACATTTGCACGCTTACCGATACGGGAATTATCAGCAGCCGTCTGACGGCATTACTTGGTAAGGATTCTTATGGGAATAACGGAAAGTATGAAGTTCACAGCCTTTATTTTGATGACTATAAGAATAGCGGCGCGAGGGAAAATGATGCCGGTGTATCAAAACGCTTTAAATATCGGATTCGATATTATAATAAACAACCTCAGTTTATGAGATTGGAATGTAAAGAGAAAGCAGGCGGGCTTTGTCATAAAGAAAGCTGTCTGATTACGCCGGAAGAGTATTGTAAGATAGTAGAGGGAGCTGCAGGCGAGTTGTTCTGGCAGACCGAAAAACCGCTCTTGCAGAAATTTTGTCTCCAATGTATGACAAAGAAATTAGAACCAAAGGCAATTATTCATTATGAGCGGACAGCTTATGTAGATGAAATTGCAAATATACGTATCACGCTAGACAAAAATATTTCTGTTTCAAATGATTTTTTAAACTTTACGGATGGTGATTATATGCGCTATCCAATTCAGGAAAAGGAACAATCCGTATTGGAAGTTAAGTTTGATTTTATGCTGCCGGGTTATATCAGGCATGTAGTGACAAATCGGCATTTAATTCAAACCGCGTTCTCAAAATACTGCATAGGAAGGAAAAAACTGCAGAGCATGGGAAGATAAAACAAAACTGCTTTGCTGTGAAAGAAGAAATTTTATGGAAAGTACGATAAAAAATATCATTAATTCTTATTATAATCCCGCATTATACACATCTGTTATTATAGCGGTACTGCTCGTTGTGCTGTTGCTTAGTATTTATGAATTTATAGTTTACCGATTGGTTTCACACCGAGCATTTTATAACCGTTCTTTTAATATTTGTATTGCAATCCTGCCATTTTTTATAGCGACAATTGTTTTGTGCCTGCAGTCAAATATTGTAATCACGTTAGGAACGATTGGTGCATTGGCAATTCTGCGTTTCCGTACAACGGTAAAAGACCCGGTTGATATGTTATACCTTCTATGGTCGGTACATATCGGCATTACCTGTGGCTGTCAATTATATGAAGTGGCTGTTTTGACCGCGCTTATTGTAACAATATTTCTGATTGTACTGGAGCATATTTCAATTGGCAGGAAGCCGTTTGTGCTGGTATTGCATTGTGTGCCGGAAAATGAGGACGTGCTTTTGGAAAGAATTGGCAGGCATACAAAGAAATACCGTATTAAAAGCAGGAATTTTACCGCAAAAGGCATGGATATCGTCATAGAGTTATCCGTAAAGGATCCGAAGGAACTATCAGAGAGCATTCGGGAAACACAGGCAGCGGAAAAATTTTCTATCATAGAATATGATAGTGATGATGTGTTATAGAGGGAAATGTGTGAATGAAAAAGTTTGTAGAGACAGCAGTCTTTGTTGTGTCAATAATAGGAATATATTTAACATGCTTTTCAGGAAAACCGATGCATTATTCGGAATATATCATTGATGAAGAAGAATTTGAAGATATTGTTGCAGAACGGGGACAAGCGCTTTCCTTATTAGATGCCTTAAATTTTGATGGAGAAACTCTTTTTTTTGATGCTTCCGATAAAACCTTTTATTATTCACTTATAGAAGGGAATGCGGAGTCATATGATCCTATAGTGAAAATAAAGAGTCAAAAAAAGGACTTAAAAATAGCTTTTCTGGAAGATAATATAACGGCGGAAGAAATCAAGAATAATGACACGATAACCATTCTTGCCTATACCGGAGAAGAATATTGCAGCTATGCTTTAAAGTGTACAACACTGCCGCTCATGAATATAGAATGTACGGAAGAAATTGGGGATGATTCGGTTCCTATGAGTGTTGTTCTTTTTGATAACCGACAGGGAGCGGCGCAGCGGCTTATAACATCTGCGGGAAACATTCATACCCGGGGCGTTACAGCGGAGACATATCCGAAGAAGGGATATCGTTTTTCTCTGACACAGGAATCGGCTGGAGGTAATATACGTACCAATCAAATATCACTTTTGGGAATGCGTCAGGATGATGACTGGCTATTGTATGCTGCCTATAATGATCAGGAAAAGATTAGAAATGTATTTTCATCTAACTTATGGGAATATACATGTGCGACAGATAATGCGCAAGGAATCAACACCGGAATGGAATACAAATATCTGGAACTGTTCGTAAACAATGAATACTGGGGATTATATGCTTTAGGTTATCCGATTGATGAAAAACAGCTGGGTTTAGATAAAGGGAACAGAGGAGAAGCGCTTTATAAGATTACGGATTGGACAAATGGAAATAGTTTGGTCTATGCAGAGGAAGGATATATCATAGGGTATGTAGACAAAGGCGCAGATGAGGGGAACGGGAATTGGGCTCCTTTAGAGAATTATTATGAAGCTTTATCCGGTAATATAGATGATAATGAGAAGCTATATGCAGGTATTGATATAGATAATGTGATAGATATTTATTTGTTTTATAATCTCATACAAGGCACGGACAATGTCTCAAAGGAACAAGTGAAAAACCAATATTTTTCACTACATAGCAGACATGGAAAAGTGATTGCAATGTATTCTCCCTGGGATATGGATAATACTTGGGGGAATACGTGGAGAGATGATTTTCTGATAAATGAACAGCAGCCATATACCGTATCAGAAAAATATAATCATGTTATGGAAAGCGGTATTGTAAATCAGTTGATTGTAAACGGCGATGAATCTATATGGGGAAAAATATTTGATAAATACCGATATTTAAGAGAAAACGGATGGTCGGATGAGAATGTTAGTTCTTTACTGGATGAATATGAAGAAGATATTTTTGCATCCGGCGCTTATCTGAGAGATATGGAGCGCTGGCCGGAAGGGGCTTATGCTGATGCGGGAAATGGAATGAGTATTTTTCGCGCATTTGTAATGAAGCGCTTACAAGAGACTGATGAATACTTTAAAAGATTGAAAGCAGTATGCCGGGAAAGCATTTTTATAAGACGAAGTGCACAGTATGCAAGTTTTGACGGGGGAAGTTTTATAATAGAAATCAATCATAAAGAGCTGCTAAAGGAGCCGGATTATATTGATTTATTTGAATATATGGGAATTGATATTTCAGCTGTCACGGAAGATGTGCGTTTTATCATAGCGAAGCCGGATGAAGGAAAATATGAATATCTTTCTGAACTGAGCGAGACGGAAGGAGAGCTTTCTTTTTCGGAAATACGGGAAGGTATATACCGAATAAGTCTGGACGGAACGGCATGTTGTACGAACACAGTGTTTTCCAAACCTGCAATCAGAATGGTATCTGTAAAGGATGGTATGGCGGATACATTTGATTTTGTACAGGAAAATGATACACGAACACAGACAACGCCGTTTGAAAGTTTATCGGTGTATCTGGAGGGATTATCTGTTACACAATATAAAGCTGCGATAGAAATAAATAATCCGAATATTTGGAAGGATTCTTTTTATGTCAAGCTTTTTGAGAATCTTGGTATATCCGAAGAAATTGTTAATGAAGAAACGGATTTTATTGTGTGGGACGGTATGACGAAAGAAGCGACTGTATTAGAGAATTTTCATATTTCCGGCAGCAGCTGTGATACATCATTTGGGACATTGAGCGTATATGCAAATGAGCAGGAGGAATACGGGGTATATATAGATGGCAGTGAATGCTTCGTCAGTTCAACATGGCAGAACGAGGAAGAAAAGGCAGATATCCGGATACTGCGTTTCGATTCAGATTCTTATGAGATGTTGGAAAATATAGCTTTTACGTATGAAGATTATTTACTTACGCAATAAACAACGTCACCAACGGAATCGTCACCAGACTTAAAATTGTTGTCAAAATAATGCCTTGTGAGATGGTGGACTCATCCACATGCAGCTGCTTTGAAAGCATAAGAGGCATATTTCCTGCAGGAACGGCGAGCATCAGGGCGGCGGTATTTAGAATCAGGGTATTTTTTATAAAAAGTCCAAGAAGTAAAGTGAATCCGACAGGCAGCAATATCTGCCTGATGAGTGTAAACGCATACAGCTTCGGATGGGAGAAAATTTCTTTTGGAGCCATCTGCGCTACAGAGACACCAAGTACCAGCATGGATAAAAAGGTGGTCGTCCGCCCCGCATAAGTAAGGGAGGATGAAATAATCGTCGGCACATTAATGTTACTCAGATAAAAAATAATGGTTAATAATGCGGAAACTGTTCCCGCATTGACAAGTTTATGCAGCAGACTTTCGGAAGAACTGCTTTTCGCAGTGGAATCCGGCATAGAAGAGTTTGTTGAATGTTGTCTGGCGGCAGCCTTTTTTAAGGTAGAGATGCCGTAAGTATATACAAGGATATTATAGACTAAGTTGTTTAATGATACAAAAATCAAAGCGCCGGAACCCAGCACCGCAGAAACAAGCGGAATGCCGATGAATCCTACATTGCCGAATACACTCAGCATATGATAGGAGTAGCGTTCCGGCTGCGGTACTCTTAATATCAAGGGAATCAGATAAGCGGATAATAATAAAACCGCATAGGAAATCAAAACAACGCACAATCCAATCCCTAATTCATAAAGTGAAACTTTAGGTGTATCGTCGAAAGCGGAGCAGATGAGTACAGCGGGATTGGTGATATTTACGATTAATCCCGATAGTTGTCTGGAGGTATCTTCAGACAACATTTTTTTGCGGAAAAGAAAGATACCTACTATAATTAATATCATAATGATTATCATTTGTTCCAAAACAACTAATATGCTCATAATGGTGAATGACTCCTTTTTAGTCTGCTTTTAGTCTGCAGAGCAGATTCGGAAAATTGCATTTTCCGAATCGCGGGCTTCGCCCTATCAAAATATCAGATGACAAAATCATCTGCAAGCAGTTGCTTTGTCATTTGATATTTTGGCACTGCTCATTGCCTACGCGAATATTGTACCATATTCTAAAAAAATAGGAAGAGTCTTAACAGAAGAAAAAAAATATTATATAATAATGTGAAAAATAGAAGTTATGGAATGGAGGATATATGCAGCGATACATTATGGCGTTGGACCAGGGAACGACAAGTTCCAGGTGTATTCTTTTTGATAAGTCAGGAAGTATTTGCAGTATGGCGCAGAAAGAGTTTACGCAGATTTATCCGAAACCCGGATGGGTAGAACATAACCCACGGGAAATTTGGGCGTCACAAATGGCGGTTGTAACGGAAGCGATGGCGAATATTGATGTCTCCGCGCAGGATATTGCAGCTATCGGTATTACCAATCAGCGTGAGACAACGATTGTTTGGGATAAAAAAACAGGAAAACCTGTTTATAATGCTATCGTATGGCAGTGCAGAAGAACGGCGCAGATGATAGATTCCCTGAAAGAGCAGGGATATGAGGAAATGATTCGCCAAAAGACCGGATTGATTCCGGATGCCTATTTTTCGGCAAGTAAAATTGCGTGGATTTTAGACAATGTAGAAGAGACAAGGCAGAAAGCGGAGAGAGGGGAGCTGCTGTTCGGAACCGTTGACAGCTGGCTTATCTGGAATCTGACAAAAGGCGCCGTACACGTTACGGATTATACTAATGCTTCACGGACAATGCTTTTCAATATACATGATTTATGTTGGGATGAAGAACTGCTTGCTTTGTTCCACATACCGAAAAATATGATGCCGGAAGTAAAGCCGTCCAGTTGTATTTACGGACGAACAGCAACGGAAATCCTTGGCGGAGAGATTCCTATTGCGGGGGCGGCGGGAGATCAGCAGGCGGCATTATTCGGACAGTGTTGTTTTTCGCCGGGACAGGTAAAAAACACGTACGGAACAGGATGCTTTTTGTTAATGCACACGGGAGAACAGGCGATTGCTTCAAGGCATGGTCTTTTAACAACAATAGCGGCAGGCAGTGGAGAACATGCGGAGTATGC
>CAZKOR010000171.1:0-4974 GCA_964554405.1 uncultured Bacteroides sp.
ATGGCGCCGGCAAGCTTTGCCCTGTTTTCAGAATTTTCTCCGACGTAATAGCCTGCACTTCTGGGCATATCATGATTGGTATAAAAAGGCGCGTCAATATAATTCTCATTATATTGTCCGAACGTACTCTGTAAAGACTGATTGACAGTGCCGTATTTTTCAGAAGACGGACTGTTTATGGCTTTGGCAATCACGCCCTCCGCACCGGCAAAAGCGAAGTTAAAGAGACTGTCCATCCCGCTCTCATAATACTTTGCATATTCATCGATATTAATCCATGCCTCCCCTACAAGGTAGGCGTCTTCTTTCTGCGACTTGACAAAATCCGTAAACCACTTGAGGACTTCAACATTTTTCTGTGTATCCCCTGAATAATATTCTTTCACCGCATCCAGACGAAAACCGCCGACTCCCATATCCAGCCAGTATTTTGCAATATCCTCTATTTCGCTCCGAAGCGCTTCGCACCCCAGATTCAAATCCGGCATCTCACTCCAAAACTGCGCCTCATAATACCAGTCCGTTCCCGCTACCGCACAATAGCCTGACTGCGGCTCTTTTGAGAAATTGTAATACTCAAAATAAGGACATTCCTTTACATCAGGCTCTCCGTCCCCTAAACCTTTCAGATAATCACATGCCTGTAAAAACCAAGGATTCTGAGAAGAAGAATGATTTAACACCAAATCCATAATCACCTTAATCCCTCTTTCCTCGCAGGCATCTAACAGTTTCTTAAAATCATCCAGCGTACCGTAAACAGGGTCAATATCGTAATAATCCACAACATCATACTTATGATACGTAGGAGACGGGTGAATCGGCATCAGCCAGATACCGTTGCAGCCTAAATCCGTATCCGTTGTATCATCCCCGTCATTGATATAATCCAGTTTGGAAATCAGTCCCTGCAAGTCGCCGATACCGTCTCCATCGCTGTCATAAAAGGAATAGACAAACACTTCATAATAAGTACGGTAATTGTCATCTATCACATTTAACGGAATTTCATCGGTAATATCTCCGCTTTTCCCTTTTCCTCCACATGCCGTCAGAAGCAGCATACAAAGTGCCAGAAGAGCCGCAATCATCCGATGACATCTGCTATTTTTTCTCATCTTAATACCTCTCTCCCAAAAAATGCAGACCGCATAAACGCAGTCTGCATCCTTTTTACTATAATAACAATTACTGCATAACCTTAACCCTTTACAGCACCGCCTGTAACACCTTCTACATAGTACTTCTGCAAGCACATGAAGAGGATTGTAACCGGTACGGCTACCAAAATACCGCCCGCACAGAACCTTGTAAAGAAGCCCTGGAAATCGTTGGTCCATACCCATTTCTGCAACGCTACCGCTACGTTGTAACTGTCGGAATAACCGAAAGCAACATAAGAAGCCATTACGAAATCGCACCATGGAGCCATGAAAGCAACCAACGCAGCATAAATGATGATTGGCTTCGACATCGGGATAATCATTGTAAAGAATACCCTTGCTCTGGAAGCGCCGTCAATTCTTGCAGCCTCATCGAGCGCTTTCGGAATCGTATCGAAATATCCCTTAGTCACATAATATCCCATACCGGAACTTGCTACGGAAATCAGAATCAAGCCCGGAATTGCTCCTGCCTGTGTCAGACCAAACTGCTTTAACAGGAAGTAGAGACAAATCATGGTAAGGAAGCCCGGGAACATTCCCAGAATCAACCAGAATCTCATCAGGAAAGTACGTCCTTTAAAACGCATACGGGACAGTGCATAGCTTACGCATAATACAACAATTGTCTGCAATATTGATACAAAGATAGCAATCACTATAGTATTCCCATACCAGCGTACGAACTTGGACTCTTCACTAAACAGCCACGCATAAGAATCCAATGAAAACTGTTTCGGTAACAGATAATCCACCATACCGCCGCCGCCTTCCGTATACGAACGAAGGCTCTGTAAGAACAGACACACGAATGGGAATAACCAGATAATACTAATAACAACCAATACTGCATAAGTAAGCGCATTACTTATCGCTCTTTTTGTTTTCATAGAACCGCTCATTATTGGAATCCCTCCTCATCTCTTACGGATGGCAGCATACCGTATACAACCAGTGAAATTACTGCCGTAACAACGAATACCATAATACCGATAACCGCAGCCATTCGGTAGTTCGTATCATCTATTGTCATCTTATACAACCAGGTAACCAGCAAATCCGTATAACCCGCATTGTTGGAAAGCGCCATGGACTGCGGTCCACCCTTCGTCAACAGATAAATTACGTTAAAGTTGTTCAGATTTCCTGTAAACTGTGTCAGCAGGAACGGTCCTGTTACGAAGAACATATAAGGAAGCGTGATGCTTTTGAACATCTGGAAACCGCTTGCTCCGTCGATTCTCGCGCTTTCATATAAGTCTTCCGGAATATTCATAAGTAAACCTGTCATAATCAACATCGTATATGGAATACCAATCCAGAGGTTGATTAAAATAATCATAACTTTTGCCAGAGTTGCATTAGTCCAGAACGGAATCGCCGAACTGATCCAACCCCATTTCATCAGGTATGTGTTAATCAGACCGTCATTTGCAAACATCTTATACACATACAAAAGGGATACAAACTGGGGAACAGCGATTGTCATAACCAGAATGGTTCTCCAGAGTTTTTTGAATTTAATTCCCTTTTTATTTATCAGAATTGCAACGCCCATTCCACAGAAGTATGTCAGGAATGTAGCAAAAAAAGCCCATATCAATGTCCAACTCAGTACAATAAAGAATGTAGAACCAAGTCCTGAAGTGCCAAAGGAAAACAGATTCTTAAAGTTTTCCAGTCCCACCCATGAGAACAGATTGGTCGGCGGCTGGTGATTCGCATCATAATTCGTAAACGCAATACAAATCATGAAAAGAATCGGTAATACCGTAAAGATAAAGACGCCCAAAACCGGTAATGTCAACAATGTCTTGTCAAAATGAGAATCCAACAAGGAATGAAAATCCTGCTTTACCGTTGCAAGCGGCTTACCGGCTGCAATCAGCTTCTCCTCATTCCGGTTTACTCTGACATTGATTCGCCATATAGCGATAAATGCCACAAAAATCATAAGTGTTAAAATACTATACATCAGGATAAAGAAACTGTTATCGTTATAGGAATAAGTTCCGTCAGCATTCATAACCCTTGCAACGGTTCCCAGTGTACCTATATCTTTCAGATAACCCCACCCAAAACTAACCATGTAATAGATAAAAAATACTTCTACTGCCAGAAGCGCAATTCCACGCAGAAACTGCTTACGCATAAGAGGTCCGAAACCCATAATCAGAAAAGAGACTTTTGTTTTCCAATCCCCCTCTTTAAATGTCAGGCCGATATCTTTAAAATCGTCCCCGACTCCTTTGAAAAATTTGCCCATCTTGAAAATCCCTCCCAACTGTGTATTTCCGAATGCTTCTTATTAATGATTATAATACACGGCAGAGAAAAAATTCTCTGCCGGTTATTATTCCAATCTTACTACTTCCGGAGAATGTCTCATAGAGACATTCTCTTATGTGAGAAAGATTTGCTTTGCAAATCGTAGAAAATCTTCACGAAACGCCCAATGGCGTGAGTGTTAGATTTTCTTCTCACATTTTTATTGTGCATAAGAAATGCAAGTATCCTGGAATGCCTGAAGGGCTGCTGTCAAATCATCATCGCTTGAAGATGTGCTCAGCGTACCTGTGATAACATCATCGCCAAGAGCTGTTGCCAATGTCCAGTAATCACCAGGATAATTTCCCTGAGGAATTGTATAAGCAAGCTGAGATGCTAATGCTGATAATGCTTCGTCAGCCTGAACTGCTGCATCCTGCTGAGCTGCTACGTTGGAAGGACCCCAGCTAACTGCCTGATAACGGGCAAGCTGTACTTCCGTACTTGTCAGATGCTGAGCAAGTGCATGACATACTGCCAATTTACCAGCCTCTTCCTGCGGTTTGATACCTAATAATTTGAATCCGCCGAATCCGCTGAGCTGATAGGTATTGCCGTCAGAACCCTGGAAAGTAGGTAACTTCGCACAAGCATAGCCGTCACCGAATGCCGCTTTTGCAGCTTCGGCATCCCACGTACCGTCAACGATAGCTCCAATGTTTGTTCCGTTGTCTACGGAAGAACCGTTCTGGAATGCAGAAGATGATTTAAGCTCAATAATCTCTTTCAATGCAACAAGGCCTTTATCGGATACATAATCGATGTTGCAAGCTGTGAAATTACCTGCATCATCTGTATCGTATGTTAATGTACATCCTGTAGCAAAGAAGAATGCCGGCTGATACCATCCGGAATTAATTTCCATATAGAAGTTTTTGCCTGCTTTCTCACAGTCAGCAACGATTGCTTCTAAAGAAGAAGGATCGCTGATTACAGAGCTGTCATAATATAAGAAGTAACCGTTATCAGATGTCATAGGATATGCATAAGTTGTACCGCCGACTACTGCTGCGCTTGCTGCACCTGCATCGTTCTGTGAGCTTACAAAGCTTGCATTATCGCCAACGATAGGAGCTAACGCACCTGCGGAAACAAGGCGTGTAATCTGGTCCTGTGCAAAACCATAAAGATCCGCACCACCCTCAACGTCAGTAATCATGTTACCAGCTGCATCGCCTTCACCTACAGGTTCAACGGTAACCGTATAACCTGAATAATCAGGGTTTGCTGCTAAAAATTCTTCGGCTGCGCTCTTTGTGAAATCTACTACGTTATCAGCTACCCAGATTGTGATTGTTCCTGAACCGTAGTCGGTAATCTCAGCGCTTCCGCCTGATGATGCGCTGCTATCGCTTCCTGATGATGCGCTGCTGTCACTGCCTGCTGATGAGCCTGATGCATCCCCCCCCGCTGTGTCGCTGCCTGAATTTCCACAGCCTGCAAGGCAGGAAGCAACCATTGTTGCTGCAAGTAATGATGCTAA
>CAZKOR010000171.1:4984-8249 GCA_964554405.1 uncultured Bacteroides sp.
CTCTTTCATTTCTTAATTTTATACAAGCATTTACAAAATTTTCGTAAACTTTCGTACATAGTAAATGTATCATTTTATTGGCATTTTGTCAACCTTACTTTCATTTTTAACACTTTTTTCTGTAATTAATGCCTATTTTTTCTGGTAATTTTTGTTAAATATGCCAATCATAATGCTTCTTTCTTGAAAACCCTTACATTTTTTTATATAATAATATGACTTTATCATATGACTTATTAAAATATTCAAAGGGAAAACCTATGGCAACCATTAAAGATATTGCAAACAAACTGGGGATTTCAACGGGAACCGTCTCAAAAGGCCTAAACGGCGCCAACGATATCAGTGAGCAGCTCCGACAGACGATACTGGAAACCGCCGTTGAAATGGGATATATGCCCAAACAGATGCGTACAAAGAACAATCGAAAACTCTGTATTTTCATTGAAAATATGGGATATGAAACCCCGGAACAATTCGGCTACGATATTATTCTGGGTTTCCGGCAGGCTGCCTATCCGGCGCACTACGGTGTTACCGTACTGCCCGTCACCCCTGAGTTTCAGGCAAGTGAGAGATACGATACCTTCATGCTGAAGAATGGCTATATGGGCGCTTTGCTGGTGGGTTTCGCCCTGAAAGACGCCTGGATGGCCCAATTGCCCGACACTTCTATTCCTACTACGCTTTTTGATAACTATATCCGTAAAAATCCGAATGTCTGCTATATTGGCGCTGACAGCTTCGAGGGCATTGATGACGGTATTGAACATCTGATACGACTTGGACATAAGAAAATCGCCCTGCTCAACGGTTCAGAACATTCTATGATAACCGAGCAGCGCCGCCAGTCCTTTATTGACAGTATGACGCTCCATGGTCTTGAGGTCAGTGAGCAGATGATGCCTTATGGTTATTTTGTAGCCGCTGCTGCCAAAGACCATGTTGCCAATTTACTCTCCCTTGGCGCAACCGCCATTGTGTGCGCTAACGACTTACTTGCTTCCGGCGTTCTCGAAGAATGCCGTCTACTCGGCGTCAAAGTACCGGAAGACATCAGCGTCATTGGATTTGATGATATTCCGCTGTCCGCAAAACTCAATCCGCCCCTTACCACAATCAGGCAGGATCGGATTGAGCTTGGTAAATGCGGTTTTTATACGTTAAATTCTCTGATCAATCACGTTTCCGTCTGCAAAAATCTGCTTCGCCCGCAGCTTATTATCAGAAATTCAACGGCTCCCGTTAAAAAGTGAAATCCCTGACTGCCTGTAGTGCCGGCAGCGCATTGCCGTCATAATCAAATAACGCCTGATTTGCCCACTCATTACCACCCGGTCCCTTTTCGTTCATATAGGCAATCGCGGCATCGGATGCCCATCCGCTTCCGGCTACCGGAATCCATGCGGCTTCCCAATAGAAATATCCTTTTGCTTTACCACCCGGAACCTGTTTTAAGCGTGTAAACACATCTTCAAGAAATGCTTTCTGTCCCTCTTTTGTCATTGGATACTCTATTTTCTCCGCCAATTCGGGTTTCGTTGCCATTCCTTTTCGCTCATGCGGCGCAAGCTTCTCATAAGCGGCATAGTCCTCCATTGTATAACCCATGGACACTTCAGCAATCATCAGTTCTTTCCCGTAACGAACTGCGATATCGTTCATATTATTGCTCAAATCATCCAATGTTCCATGCCAGAACGGATAATAAGAAAGTCCGATAATCTGGAAATCCTCGCCTTTTTCCATAAAATGGTCGAACCATTCCCGGTACAGGGCGTTATTTCCGCCGTTGTCCAAGTGAATCATAACCGGCATGTCCTTACTGACCGCCCTGACGCCTTTAATACCGGCATTAAGAAGGCGGGCAAGATTATCATAATCCGGTACCTGGCCGTATGGCCAGAGAATACCGTTAGTCACTTCATTTCCTACCTGAACCAATGTCGGAAAGGCATCCTGCCTTTTCATTTCCTCAAGCGTTTCTTTCGTATAGCGATAAACAGCTTCTTCTAACTGTTCCAGATTCATACCGCGCCACGCCTTAGGTACTCTCTGTTTTCCGGGATCAGCCCAAAAATCGCTGTAATGAAAATCCAGAAGCACTTCCATGCCTTTCTCTAAGGCTCTCCCCGCCAGCTCTATGGTGGCGGGCAAATCATTTGTGCCCGCCCCATACGGCTTTCCGTCCTCTGTATAGGGGTCGTTCCATAAACGAAGACGTACTGCATTCACGCCATAGCTTTGCAAAATAGTAAGTGCATCTTTCTCCACGCCATCATCATAGAACTTTCCGCCCAGACTCTCTACTTCCTTTAAAGTAGAAATATCCATACCTTTTAAAAAATTCATTTTCCAATCTCCATATTTTAGTCGAAATCGAACTTCGTAAACCGCTTCATAGCATCTCTATAGCGGAAACGCACCATTTCGTTTTTCTCTAAAACATCCTTTTCCGTTCCTACATACTGACAGCGGATGCAATGATATTCATCTTTCTCTTTATCATAGAACATATCAATATCCAAGTCTCTCATAAAGCAGGAAGGACACCTGTAATTTAATTTGCCTTTGCCAGATTGAGCCATGTCGCAAATACCTCCTTATCTTTTAACTTGGTCGTATAACCTAATGTGAACATCGGTGAGAACGCATAGCCCTCTTTGATGTAGCCAACCGCTTCTTTTTTCTCACAGCTTAAGGAGACTCTTGTCTCAATTTCCGGAACAACAGCGATAACTTCCGTTGCACCCTCCATCTGCTCCTCACGGCATTTGTATTCATATTTGATTTCTTTTTTGTCGGAACCGTTTGTGCAGGTTAACATAATATTGCTCATATCTTCAGAATATTCTGTTGTACCGTAGCAGGCTACCATATATTCATTCAGTTCCACTTCTGCGGACGGATCGCTCATCTCCAGAATATTTCTTTCAATCTTGATACCCGCGCTGCCCTCTTCAAAGTACATCTTCGTCTGTAATTTCACAGTCAAATCATAGAACTCAATGTCAACAGGGTCTAATGTCAGGATTCTTGTCTTACCCTCCTGCGAAAAATGCGCTTTCGTTCTACACAGGCACAAATCCACTTCTTCACCTTTATATGTCAGTTTCGCGCTTCTTACCGTACCCTCTCCGGCATAGTGTGTGAAGTATCCTGCTCTGTATTTCTCCTGAATTAAGAACGGATAAGAAGCATCCGTTACGTGTTTCGTACCGATACCTACCGGCCACTCCAATTTCGCCGCATAAGGTCTTAAATC
>CAZKOR010000172.1:0-8115 GCA_964554405.1 uncultured Bacteroides sp.
CCGGGCTTCACAGGGCAGGATGCCGGATAACGTCCGGTGGAGGTGACTCTAAGGATAGTGCAACAGAAATAATACCGCCGCATTTTACGCGGTGAGGGTGGAATGGCAGTGTAAGAGACTACCGCTTTTCCGGTAACGGAAAAGGCTGTGTAAACCCCATCCGAAGCAAGACCAGATAGAGAGCAACAGGCTTGCCCGGTCTGCTCTCAGGTGGGTCGCTTGAGATTACCGGTGACGGTAATTCCAGATAGATGACCATTCACGACATAACCCGGCTTATCGTTCTGCTTAGATTATACAACGGATGTCACGCTTTGCGAGACATCCTTATGATGAAAATCTCTCCCGTGTGGGGAGATTTTTGTTGGAGGTTTTTCCATATGCGATATCATAGATTGCCTGCTATTATGATTGTAATATCACTTATCATAATGAGTCCGCTGTACGTCTCTGCGAAGGAGGCACAGACGCCGCATTTGATCCAGACGGTAACGGAACAGGATATTTTTGAGGGAATGCTCTCACTTGGACTTTTGGAATGCAGAGTTTTGGAAACGAATGATTGCGAAGCTGCTTATGAGAATGTAAAAGACTGCATTGTGCAGCTTCGTATGAGAAATGCCTACGGAAGCGGTGTGATATGGGAAATGACGCCAGAACGGATTATCATTGTGACGAATAAACATGTTCTTGATTATTGGGAGGATGAAATCAGTTATGTGCAGTTTCCACAGGGATATTTTACGGGAGCGGAGATTCTTACCGTATCGGAGGAATATGATATTGGGTTTTTAGCGGTCGGCAATACGGAGTTTGATTATTGGGAGTTAGAACAAATACGGTATGTGCATCACGACGCTGAACGGTACCAAACACTGCGCAGCGGGGATGATATGTTCTGTGTGGGAGCGGCAGATGCCTTGGAGAATACCACAGAGTATTCTCTGAACCTGCGCGACCGGGCGGTGATTTTTTTTCAGGGCAGTATTGCCGATACATGGCGTTATATTGATGATTTTGAGGAAAATATGCTCTATTGTTACGGACATGCCAGAGAGGGCATGTCGGGCGGCGGCACTTTTGACGGAAAAGGCAATTTAATAGGCATCATTTCCGGTGCAACCATGAACGGTGAAACGGCAAGCGTACCGCTGCCGGTTATTGTAGAAGCGTATGAAGCGATACAGTGATCATGGCAGCGAGAAGAGAGGTATGGTACTAAAATGATAAAAATAGAAGTAAAAGAGGGACTGATTCCGTGGGTTGTCGGAATTGGAGCTATTTTTGTGGGAATTTTACTGATATTTGTCACAGCAGCTTATCCGGATGATTCGGCAAGTGTCATGCTGGGTGCTTATCTGCTTATTTTTTGTATGATTGGTGGGGGCATTTGGCTTTGCGTGAATGCAAAAAACAGAAAGATGACAGTAGAGGATACGAGCCTTTGTTATACGAACTGTTTTGGAAAAAAGAAAAATTTTACGCTAACAGAAATCAGTTATTGTAAAACAGCATTTGAAAACCAAGGAAGTAAAGATTATATTAAATTGTATGATTGTAACAGCAGGGAGTTATGTAAACTTGAATTCAATATGAAAAATGCAGGCGAATTCTTAACATATCTGCTGGATAATCAAATCAAAGTAGAATGTACGGGCAAAACGGAGGAAAGACTAAAAGAAGTAATCAATGCTGAAGAACTCTCTCCGGAAGAAATACCGGCAGCGGTAAACGGAGTATTTGAGGAAGCAAAGAAGCTTGCAGAGGAATGGGTAAAAAAGAACAAGAAATTTGGAGCGGAATGGAAAATCGGACTGGCTGTTTATTTGTATCAAAACGTCTCCTTTGAAAAACAACTCTGGGAGCAGGAGGGATATGAGGGAGCCTTTCACTCGAATAGCCTTCCGGAAGGATATATTATAGGGATAGAAGGCTATCTGCAAAAAGACGGGCAGTTCGTAGTTGACAAAAAGAATCAGGCGGTGGCTTTCTTTAGCCAACTAATTTCCGTTTCAAAATCTTATAAGGTTGGCGAAGAACTGACAGTTCATTTTTGGGAAAACAATGCTTTGGAGAAAATCTCAGAGGAACTTGCCTTTTGGGCTGACCGTCTGCCCAAAAAACGTTATCATACGGAACAGCTTGTGCTGCGGCATGAGCTGAAAGACAAACTGTAAACATTCCCATTGACACTTCCGTATACGGAATTTTTTCGGAGAAAAATTTATGCTGTTCAATTCTTATATATTTATATTGTTTTTTCTGCCTGTATGTCTATTAGGATATTATGGCTTAAATCATTTCAAAAAATATAATTTGGCGCAAATGCTTTTGATAGTGATGTCATTGTGGTTTTATGCTTATTTTCATCTGGCTTATCTTTTTATTATTATAAGCAGTATTCTTCTTAATTATGGCATCTATTTGATTCTGAAAAATACCGCCAAAACCAATATCCGGAAAACAGCATTATTTTCCGGGATAGTAATGAATATAGGCATTTTAATGTATTATAAATACATGGATTTTTTTATCTTAAATATTAATAAAGTTTTTCATAAAGAATATGCGCTGTGGGGAATTCTGCTTCCTTTAGGAATCAGCTTTTTTACTTTTCAGCAAATTTCATTTATTGTTGATACATATAAGGGAGAAGTAGGTAACTATAATCTTTTATATTATGCGTCTTTTGTTACATTCTTTCCGCAGTTGACAGCTGGTCCTATTGTGACACATGATGAACTGGTTCCGCAGTTTTTGGATGAGAAAAGAAAAAGTATTGATTGGAAATATATGGCTCAGGGTATCTATATTTTTGCGTTGGGTCTTACGAAAAAAGTATTACTGGCAGATACTTTTGGGAATGCAGTAAACTGGGGATATGAGCATTTGACCGGGTTAGATTCTACGAATGCTTTAGTGGTGATGCTTGCCTATACCATACAAATATATTTTGATTTCAGCGGTTATTGTGATATGGCGATAGGAATCGGTAAAATGTTTCATATTAATTTGCCGATCAATTTTAATTCCCCTTACAAAGCAGTCTCAATAACAGAGTTTTGGGACAGGTGGCATATTACATTAACACGTTTTTTTACCAAATACGTATATATTCCTTTAGGAGGGAGCAGACGCGGTAAAGGCAGAACTTATATCAATATGTTAATTGTTTTTCTGGCAAGTGGTTTTTGGCATGGAGCAAGCTGGAGTTTTATTTTTTGGGGAATGTGTCATGGTGTTTTTATGATTATGACAAGACACTTTAAAAAGTTTTTTGAATGGCTTCATCCGGCGGTTAGCTGGCTTATTACATTTGGATTTGTAAATATCATGTGGGTCTTTTTCAGAGCCGGTTCGTTTAGCGAGACATTGCAGTTTTTTAAAATAGTTGCTGCCTGCAGGTTTGGAGGAATCGATGCAAATATCCTATATTGTTTTGACCTGCCTGAGATAACTTTTTTTCTGAAAAAAACATCAATAGGGTCCATATATCCATATTTTACCATAACAGTTTTCTTTGTGCTGTCTATGGCAATTATATTAGGCTGTAAAAATGCATATGAAAAGATGAATGAATTTAAACCGTCTGCATTCAGAATAGCAGCGGCAGCATTTTTAATGTTTTTGTGCATTTGTAGTTTTAGCGGTATCAGTACCTTTTTATATTTCAATTTTTAGGAGAGTGAGATCATGCAGGTCAGTTATAAAAAATGGGTCGTTTCTTTTCTGATTGTTTTTGGCATCATGTTGTTAGGAACAGGAGCTTTAACGGTAATTATCGACCCGTGCTTTCATTATCACAAGCCATTAAAAAATATGCAATATCCAATGTCAAATCAGAGATATATAAATAATGGCATTATCAAAAATTTTGATTATGATGCAATGATTATAGGTTCATCAATGACGGAAAATTTTAAAGTATCAGAGTTTAATGAAATTTTTTTTGTAAATTCCATTAAGGTGCCCTTTCCTGCCGCTACATATAAGGAAATCAATGACAATGTAATAACTGCGGCTGCATATAATCCGCACCTTAAAGTGGTCTTGCGTTGTCTGGATTATAATAAAATATTGACTACGGCAGATGCAATGTCATATGCGGCAGAGGATTATCCGGAATATTTATATGATGACGTTCTTTACAATGACATAAAGTATATTTTCAATAAAGCGATACTGTTTGATGAGACATTAGGTGTTATTCAATATAGTTTAAGAGGAGGGACAACACCGGATTTTGACAGTTATGCCAGTTGGAGCGATTATGACGCCTATGGAAAAGATGCTATCCTTGCTGAGTACGAAAGACCGGAAAAAAGCGGTGAGATACTTGAGCTGACTGATGAGGATCATCAGAATATTACAGAGAATATCACACAGAACATAATACAGGCAGCAGAAGAGCATCCGGAAATAGAGTTTTATTTATATTTTTCGCCATACAGTATTTATTATTGGGACATGCTGAATCAGGAGGGAAATGTAGAACGGAATTTAGATGCGGAAAAATATATAATAGAATTATTGCTGCCATATGATAATATCCATCTTTTTTCCTTTTTTACGAATTATGAATTGATTTGCGGCTTAGATAATTATAAAGATATTTATCACTATGGGAAAGAGATTAATTCTCAAATCCTGATTTGGATAAAAGAGGGAGAATTTGAGATAACGGAAGAAAACTATGGAAATTACTGCGAGCAAATGAAAGAGTTTTATATGAATTATGATTATGAAAGTTTGTTTGAATAGTTAACTTTACTTGGAAAACAATGTAATATGTTATATAATAAAAAACGTAAAGCCTAAACGCAAGTCCTTGGACTTGCGTTACAAGAATTGCTGTGCAATTCTTGATGAAATATTGACAACTGAGAATGGAGAACGTTATGGCACTATTCCAAATAGGAAACGATAAACTTACCATACAGGTTGACAGTATGGGAGCAGAATTAAAGTCATTGAAAAAGATTACCACAGGGGAAGAGTTTATGTGGGACGGAAATCCGCTTTTTTGGAAACGGACTTCCCCGGTATTATTCCCTTTGGTAGGCGCAGTAAAAGACGGTGAATACCGTTTGGGCGGACAGTGCTATCAGATGGGACAGCACGGTATTGCCAGAGACATGGAATTTAAGTTGAAAAGTCAGACAAACCGCGAAATATGGTTTTCTTTGGAATCTACAAAAGAAACCTTAGCTATATATCCGTATCCGTTTCTGTTAGAACTCGGATATGAATTACAGGAGAATGTGCTTGTCGTAAAATGGAAAGTAACCAATCCGTCTGACGAAGGAATGTATTTTTCCATTGGCGGACATCCGGCATTCCGTTGTCCGATTGTGGAAGACACGAAACAGACGCATTACCGTATTCGATTTGATACGAAGGAAGAAGTGAGCGCGGGTATTTTGCAGGATGGTTTGATGAGCGATAAAAGGGTAACCTATCCTCTGGAGAATGGAGAGCTGCAGATTACAGAGCATCTATTTGACAAGGATGCGCTTGTGATTGAAGAAAATCAGGCTCATCAGGTTGCTTTGGTGAAACCGGACGGACAAGCATACCTGACGGTGGAATTTGATGCACCGCTTTTTGGTATCTGGTCGCCGCCAAGCAAAAATGCACCTTTTATCTGTATCGAGCCATGGTATGGCAGATGTGATGCGGTGGATTTTACGGGAACATGGGAAGAACGGAAATGGGGACAGCATCTGGATGCAGGAGGGGTTTTTGAAGCATCCTACCGGATACTGATTTAGAAAGGAGACAGTCTTAGAAATGGAACCGATTGTACAGTGCATGGGGCTTACGAAATCGTATGGCGGTAAGCTGGCACTAAATCAAATTTTTTTGAACTTGGAGCGTGGTAAAATTATCGGTCTGCTTGGTCCAAACGGGAGCGGTAAGACAACGCTGATTAAAATTATGAATGGTTTATTAAAACCTACGGCAGGAGAGATTTTTATTAATGGAGCAAGACCGGGAATTGAGACGAAATACAGAATTTCCTATCTGCCTGAAAGAACCTATTTGCATCCGGGAATGAAAGTCATGGAAATGGTACAGTATTTTCAGGATTTTTATCCGGATTTCAGAGTGGAAAGAGCGTATGATATGCTGCACAGACTGCAGATTCCGCCGAATGAGAGACTGAAAAATCTTTCCAAGGGAACTAAAGAGAAGGTACAGCTTATTTTAGTCATGAGCAGAGATGCAGACCTTTATGTTCTGGATGAACCGATTGCGGGCGTAGACCCGGCTGCAAGGGATTTCATCCTGCATACGATTGTCAGCAATTATAACAGAAATGCTTCGGTTTTATTATCGACACATTTGATTGCCGATGTGGAAAATATTCTGGATGAGGTTGTTTTTATTAAATACGGAAATATTATATTGCAGGCGCCGACCGAGCAGATTAGGCAGAATGAGGGCAAGTCAATAGACCGTTTCTTCAGGGAGGTGTTTGCATGTTAGGGAAATTAATGAAATACGAATGGAAAGCAACATGGAAACTGCTTTTGCCGATGAATGCTTTTATTGTTTTGATGTCCATACTGGTATTTATTATGGTACAGATGTCTTTCTTCGATTCCGATAACCATTTGGTGGAAATGACGGGAACGGCTATTGTTTTCACGTATATACTCAGTATGCTTGTGATTTCCATAGGAACGATTATTTATCTGATATACAGATTTTACACGTCTGTTTATGGAGATGAGGGTTATCTTCTGCATACGCTTCCAATGGATAAGCATCACATCATTATTGCAAAAGCACTGACGAGCGCTGCATGGGTGATTATCAATTCGATTGTGATTATTTTTTCCGTGCTCTTTGTCTTTTCTGCACAGACGGAGGTTATGGAAATGATCGCGGAGGGTTTTGACTATTATATTGATTTTTTGAAAGATTATAGCGCAATCACAGGTTTTAGCATTGTGATGACGCTGATTGCTTCCCTTTTTTCAGTATTGGCCCGGATTCTGAAAATTTTTGCATGCGCATCGCTTGGGCAGATGGCGTCCAATCATAAGATATTGGCAGCATTTGGTTTTTATTATGGTATTTATATTGTACAACAACTGTTTGAAATGATTCTTCTTGCTATTATAGGATTGATATACAAGGCGGCAGATTATGATGTGTTCACATTATTTGGTACAGTTGGTACGGGCTGGGAATATACGTTGATATCCTGTATAATCTATTGTGTATTGTTCTATTTCCTGACATGGTATATGATGGATAAAAAATTAAATCTGGACTAAAAAAGAAAGACGAGGTAATAACATGACAAAAATTGATATTGTATCCGGTTTTTTAGGAGCCGGGAAAACGACTTTGATAAAGAAGCTTTTAAAGGAAGCTTTGGAGAGTACAAAAACTGTTCTGATAGAGAACGAATTCGGAGAAATCGGTATTGACGGCGGTTTTTTAAAAGAGGCGGGAATTGAAATCAAGGAAATGAATTCTGGATGTATCTGCTGTTCTTTGGTAGGTGATTTCGCGGCTTCCTTAAAAGAAGTGCTCTCCACCTATGCGCCGGAAAGAGTATTAATCGAGCCGTCCGGAGTCGGTAAACTTTCTGATGTTATGAAAGCAGTTCAGGGTGCGATGGAGAAAGAAGACGTTATTTTAAACAGTGCGGTTGTAGTCGTAGATGCCTGCAAGTGTAAGATGTATATGAAGAATTTCGGCGAATTTTTCATCAATCAGATAGAATACGCCGGCACGATTATTCTAAGCAGAACCGATAAACTGAGTGAAGAAAAGCTGTCAGCATGTGTTGCCATGTTAAAAGAACACAATGACAAAGCGACCATTATTACAACGCCGTGGGATGCGTTAGACGGCAAGGATATTTTAGAGACAATAGAGGGCGCAAAAGATTTGGAAGCGGAACTGATGAAAGAAGTGATGGCTCACCACGATGAAGACGAACATGAACATCACCATCACCACGACCATGACGATGAGCATGAACACCATCATCACCACGACCACGAAGACGAACATGAACATCACCATCACCACGACCATGACGATGAGCATGAGCATCATCATCACCACGACCACGAGGATGAACATGAACACCAT
>CAZKOR010000173.1:0-8044 GCA_964554405.1 uncultured Bacteroides sp.
TGACTTCAAGTATTCAATCCAACCTTTAATAGATAATAAACAATTATCCGTCAAATAACAAAAAACCAACCAAAATAATATATATACAATTATACCCCCACTCCCTTACGCTCACCTTGCAAATTTTGCCCTTTTTCCTGCTTTTTTTGCCTCAATCGGCATTTTCTCATATTTCCCTCAAAACAAACACAAACCTATCCCAACGATTTCAAATTCCTCCTATACTCCCGCATCTCCATCTCATCCACATTGTCCAGAACAAATTGCAGCTCATTTATAACCTTTTCACGCTCATACGGCAAATACGCTGTCACCGGCACGAAATTCGAAACTGTATTCGCAAATAAATGCGTGCGTATATTTAGGTTTTTAATAAATATCTGCAATTCGCGGATTCGCTCTTTTTCTCCGGCAGGCACAAAGAAACCCTGCTGTGCCATTTTATAAAGTTCCGTATCAGGAAAAAGTGTGAGAGAGTCCACGGAAATAAAATACGGATTGAGCCGACTGAAAAGTTCCGCACTATTCGTTGCATTGCGATAGCCGCCGTCTTTTCCCGCAAGTCCCGTCATATAAACAAAATAATACTCTATCCCCGCTTCATCCAGCTTTCGACATTGTTCCAGGATATCAGCCGAAGTGTATCCCTTATTTGCAAGTATAAGCGTTTCATCGTCTCCGCTTTCCACGCCGATACTCAGGCCGTTAATTCCCATTGCTTTCAGTTTTCTTAGCTGCCATACTTCCTTATTTTTTATATCACGAATACTTGCAAACATCGCCATTGTCCGGCACTTAATCAAATAATCTCTTACTGTCAATGCCCTCAGTTTAAGGTTTTCATAGTTCATCGCAAAGGGATTCGCCCCCGTCCAGAATATTCTTCGAGCATTCGGCTGATAACTTTTTATTTCTGCTAAGTCCTCTTCAAACTCCTCAATCGGCGACATTCGGAAGCATTCATTTTTATACAGACTACAAAATCTGCATTTATTATAAGTGCATCCGGAAGCAGCCTGTATAATAACCGAGTGCGCCTCATACGGAGGTCTCCATGTTCTGCCTGTAAAGTGCATTTGCTTCTCTCCTTCCATCAAAATATATTTACAGATGATGAACACTTTTTCTGTATCTTTGCAATTCTTTCTCACTGACATTTCTAATGATTTCATCGAGAATTGCCAGCAATTTTCCTTTATCTTCCGGCAATACTCCATGAAGTTGAAAAGCATTGGAAGCGCCCAGTGCTGCAAAAGTTGTTTTTATACTTAAATGCTCTACGAGCGTCCTGACTTCTTTATACTTCTCAACTTCACTCTCTTCTTGCCAGTTTCCCCGCCTAATTTCGTGGAAAAGCTCAGAATCGGGATAGATTGTAAGCATGTTAGCGCCAATCAGCATCGGATGCAGTTGATTACATATATCGGCAGTTACTTTTGCTCCGATTTCTCCACGGCCTGCTCCCGAAATACTTACTAAATAAAAGAAACTATAATGAATCCCTGCCGTGTCTAATCTTCGGCATTGTTCTATAATGTCAGAAGAAACATAACCCTTATTCATAAATCGCAGAGCTTCATCATCTCCTGTTTCAATTCCTATCGTCAGTCCGTCATATCCCATCGCATGAAGCTCTTTAAGTTCTCCATTCGTTTTAGGTGTAATATCCGTAATTCTTGCAAACGAACCAATAGATTTTACCGACGGGAGGTATTTGTGAATCAGTTCTGCAATCGTCATTAATTTGTCGTAAGATAAAACAAATGGATTTGCACCTGTCAGAAATACACGCCTGATATCTTGATTATCCCAATGTCTGATTTCCCTTTGTATCTCCTGTAAGTCGTCCTCAATATCCTCTATAGGGGACATTCTGAATTTGAATGGCAAATCATGATATAAAGTACAAAACTTACATTTATGATGTGTACAGCCAGCCGTCACTTCTAATAAAAGTGATGTTGCTTCATACGGCGGTCTCCAAATTGTTCCTGTATAATGCACAAACATCTCTCCTTTCCCTTGATTTACACCAATTATATCTTTACACATCATTTTTACAAGTACTGTACTTTTTTGTAGTACCTGCTTTTAACCTGTACATTGTTTCCATAAAAACAGATGTGTTATACTATTACAAAAGAGGAGATATCAAAATGAAAAAAAGCCCGTTATCTATTGAGCGTTGTATGACGATTTCCACGATACAGAAAATTCTAGGCGGCAAATGGAAGATTGAAATCATATATTATATTGCCTTTCAAAATGTACATCGTTTTGGAGAACTTCGCAGGCACATCGGTGACATTACGGAATCAAGTTTGACAAAACAACTTCGGGAATTAGAAGCGGACGGTTTTCTTTCCCGCTATGACTATCAGGAAATTCCTCCGCATGTAGAATACAATCTGACCGATTTGGGAAAGAGTTTCCTTCCCGTTTTAGAACATATGAAGCAATGGGGCGATGAGAATTTATAATGTAAAATTGCACATCGCCCGCCACATTTTGCACCTCATTTATCATTGTTCACAATTTAGATACTTCCCATTTTCAGTTGTTTAACGATTTCTACTTTTTTAATACTTCTGACGGAAAACAGCATGGCTGAAATCACAATCAAACACACGGCTGCTATCGCAATGACATACGCGTCTCCTTTGAAATAAAATACAAACGGCGTCATGCCGCTGCAAATCAGATAATAGAGACTATAATGAATAATCAAACTTATCGGCAATGCCAATACAAGCGCTTTTATTCCGTATAAGGATGCCTCTAAAAGCAGCATTCGTTTTAGTCCTTTTGCCGTCATTCCAACGGAACGCAATACCGCGAATTCACTCTGCCGCACATAAATGGTATTAGACATTGTATTGCACACATTCAATCCAATCATAATTATCATTAACACGGCAAAAATACAAACCGACAGCTTCAAAATCCAGTAAACCTGTCTCATATTTTCTGTTGCTGCCGCCACATCCATGGTTTGGAAATATCCCATATCAGCCAGACATTCCGCAGCTTCCTTATGCTGTGATGTACTGATATTTATATATACATAGGTATCATGATCCAGCATCCAATCAAAGTAAGAAAGTGGTAAAATCAATATAGCCCGATCCCGGACAAACAGGGATTGATATTTGGCATTTTCACCATTGATTACATCTTGAACAATAATCTCCGGATACTTCACTCCGTCTAAATCGACACTCAGTTTTTTGCCGCTTTCAATTTGAAATGGATATCCTATCACCACACGGTTTTTAGACATTCCATAATATCCGGTTGTAGAATTAATCAAAATTCCACGGTTTGATGCCGACTGATAAGCGGACGCATCAAAGTTATTTTCCCTACATAGTTCGATGAAATGCTCATTATCCAAACCTACTACATAAATTTCAGCCATATTTTCATCACCGAAATATCTGGCCATATCAGGATTGATTTCATTATTTTCCAATGATGTTGTCAGGTATCTTGCCAAATAACAGGAAACATCCGCAGATATATTTTCGTCAGAAAATCCTTTTATAACTTTGGACAATTCCTTATATTGCAAAACCGTAATGACATCTGTATAACAGGAGCCATCTTCCTGCATATCCATCGAAATCTGGTAAGTCATAAAATCTGCCAGGCTATATAAAGATAAGCCTATTACCACTGCCAAAAAGATAGAACCTGTAATCGCACGGAAACGCTTCGGATTTCGATGGATATTTTTTGAAGCCAATGCCCCATAGATGCCAAATACAATGGATGCCAATCTGCCATGCCGCATTTTTTTCTTCTTTAGCTGATATATATTTGACTGTCGTATTACATCAATTACTGTTACTTTTCCTGCCATTCGTCCCGGTGTTACGCTTGCAAAAACTAAAGCTGCAATCCCTGAAGCTGCACAGAGCAGCAAAATCAATACATGGCAGCGCAAAGTCAGACGAATGGAAGGGGCTGCAAAAGCAGCCTGAAATGCACGACGGATCACTGACAATACAAAGGAAGTCAGACCAATACCGGTAATCAATCCCAAGGGAATCCCTGCAATACCCAAAAGAAACGCTTCAAATTGTATACTGGCTCTTTTTTGCCTTTTTGTTGCACCTATACCGGAAAGCATCCCTAATTGCTTTATTCTTTCCTGCAAAGAAATGGACAACACATTACTAATCATGACCGCAGAGGCTGACATGAGCAATAAAATAACACACAAGACTGCCAATAATATTTTTATCGCCCCTTTTCCTGTTGTAACTCCATAATACAACAATAGCTCAGAATGAAATGATGATACCTGTCCGCCTATGTCAGCCGCATTATCTTCTGCAATCTTATAGACTGCTTTAGAAACTTTATTGGACTTCACATATGCCGTTAAATATTGTGCTGTACTCGTTTCATCAATAGCTGTAAATGCATTAAAATTTCCTGCCGCTTTTGAGCCGCTTATGTCAGATATAATGCCGACAATTGAATAGGTCTTTTCCGACACAGGGTGAAAACTCTCGCGGTTTTCCATGTAATTCGTCAATCCATACAGCTTGGCATCTATTTCATCCCATATTCTTGAGCCGATAGAAAGCGTAATATTTTCTCCAACAGAAAATGACAGACCATTCTTTTCCAAAAAACTCTCCGATAGAACAATCTCGTTTTCATTTGCCGGATAACAACCTTGAAGAAGATACCGCTCCATCGCAAAATTATCTATGAATGACTGGTTAATTCCTGCGATTGCAAGAATACTTTTATTTGATTTTTCTCCATAAAAACTATTTCCCTCAAAAGAGAACAAGGAAACATCATCTACATTCTTTTTGTTCTTTAATACTTCCGCCTGTTGCAAGGACAGATTCTCAATGCTGTATTCATAATCTCCCCCATATGCTTTCTCTTTTGCCTGCAAAAATCCTAACATAGACCATAAACCGCATAAAACAGCCGTCATCATGCCAACCGATAAAATAATGGTAAATATCGTAAACAAGGTTCTCTTTTTATTCAGTTTCATCCCACGAAACGTAATTGTATATATAATTTCCATTATCGAATCACCTCATCCCTCACCAGCTTTCCGTCCTGAATCTCCAAAAGGCGGTCAGCCTGCATTGCAATTTCTCTGTCATGAGTAATAAGTATAATCGTTTGTTTATAGGCACGATTAGATTTTTTCAGAAGTTCCATAATATCCTGTGCGTTTTTCGTATCAAGATTCCCAGTCGGTTCATCTGCCAACACGATAGCCGGAGCATTGATTAATGCCCGACCGATAGATACCCGTTGCTGCTGTCCGCCGGATAACTGGTTCGGAAGATGTTTTCTTCTCTTGACCAACCCTAACACCTTCAACAATTCAACCAACCGTTCCTTGTTGATACGCTTACCGTCCAACTTCACTGGTAGGCTGATATTTTCCTCCACCGTCAAAACCGGAATCAGATTATAAAACTGATAAATCAACCCCACCTGCCGTCTCCTGAAAATTGCCAAAGCTTCCTCATCCTGTTCATATACATCCTCACCGTTCACAAAAACTTTGCCTTCAGTAGGTCTGTCAACTCCTCCCAAAATATGAAGCAATGTAGATTTTCCGGAACCGGATGCCCCAATTACCGCTATAAATTCTCCTTTCTCCACGGAAAAAGAAATATCATCCAGCGCCTGAACCGGAACCCCTTCGGTATCATAGGTCTTACTAATATTTTCCACTTTTAAAATCTCCATACCGGTCTCCTTTCGAATAACAATTTATAGCTGATAGCATAGCATTACAATGTGACTGGTTTCTGACTTTTTCATAACAAAAATGTCACTTTAGTGTCATAAAACTTAATTTCGTACGCAATGAAAGGGACTGTGTCATTTTACACAGTCCCCTGATAAAAGCAAATTGTAAATTTTGCACCACCGAGATTTCCATTTTCCGCAGATATTGTTCCATTTTCATTTTTTATAATTGTTTTTGCTAAAGCAAGTCCAATGCCTACACCATTTACGTTTCTATTACTGCTTCGGTAAAAACGTTCAAAAATATGTGACAGATCTTTTTTTGTAAAGCCAACTCCATTGTCCATAATTACTAATTCTGTTAATAATGGTCTGCTGCGTGTAACAATTTCTATTTTCCCGCCTATGGGGGTATGTTCAATGCAATTCTTCAAAATATTGCCAACAGCTTGTACTGTCCATTCCAAATCAGCACTGATTACTGCATTATCAGGAATATCTACAACAATCGTTTGTTCTTTTAATTCTGCCGAAATCTCCAGAGAACGAAGTGCCTGAGTGACAATGTCATTAACAAAAACGTTCTGAAAATCCATTGGAACTGCACCTGCATCAAGCCGGGAAATTTTAAGTAAAGTTGTAATCAGCCATTCCATTCTTGACAACAGCATGACCTGTTCCTGCACAAGTTCAAGCCTCTGCTTTTCGTTTACTTGTTCTCTGGAAAGTGACGCACTTAGTATGCCCAGCGACGTCAAAGGCGTTTTTAACTGATGTGAAATATCCGCCAAAGCGTCGGCTAAATAGCTTTTTTCCTTTTTCAGAGCTTCCGCCTGCTCCAACAAACGCACTGTCATTTTCGATAATTCATCCTGCAGCACATAAAGCTCACCTTCATGATATTTTTGAAAACTGACTGTTTCATTTCCATGAAGAACCCTGTCTATATCTGTACTAATCTCCGCTATTTTCTGGTAACGCCTATATGTAAAGATAAGAGAAGTTATGCATAATGACAAACAGGCAGTTATCACTAACAAACCATATATTCCTGCCATCAGACATCCGGCAAATCCCCATATGGCTGACATAAGCACACACACTATAAGTTGGCATTTTACTTCTTTGTTCCTCAAAAAGTCCATTTACTCACCCACCTTATATCCAAGCCCTCTCACTGTAACCAAAATCTCAGGGTTTTGCGGATCATCTTCAATTTTATCACGCAGGCGTTTCATATAAACTGTCAATGTATTATCATTGATAAATTCTCCGCTTGCATCCCATATCAGTTCAAGTAGATTTCGTCTTGAAAAGACTACTCCCTGATTTTGCAGGAAAATCAACAAAAGCCGATACTCCAATGCGGAAAGATGAAGTTCCTTACCTTTTTTTCTGACAACCGCTTTTTTCGTGTCAACTGAGATATCCTTGCAGGCTAAGACATCTTTTTTTCCATTTTTTTCATTTGTCCGACGCAATACCGTATGTATTCTGGCAAGAAGTTCTCTGGGTCGAAAAGGTTTACTGATATAATCATCCGCGCCAAGTTCAAGCCCGGTTACAACACTGTATTCATCATCACAAGCAGTCAAAAAAATAACCGGAATATTTGTCTGTTTTTTAATCGCAGAACATATCGCAAAACCGTTTCCGTCAGACAGTGCAATGTCCAGCAGCACAAGATCATAACTTGCCGTATTAATTTTTTCTATCGCGCCAATCTGTCCATCTACGCTATCAACCAGACATTCCTCACTTTGCAAAAAAACAGTCAATGAAGAAACGATACTCTTATCGTCCTCAACTAATAATATCTTTATCATATATTTTTCTCCCATCTAAAGCCAAATATTCATTTTTCTGTCTTAATGCTGTTTCCACGACAAATTTGAATCTATCAGTCGGAGTGGAAACTCTTCTTTGAAAAACTCATAGCAGGCAAGAAGTTCTTCGACAGATGTAAACATAACAATTAAATGAACAGCACAATTAAGTACATAATCTCAGTTGTATACGATACTTTCGGCTTTTGTATGAAACGCTTTCTCATATATAGCAATTGCCTCTTCGCAGTTGTCACAAAAATGTAAGTGTGGTATCAGCATATTTTCCGTTGAACTCATCATTTAGAACTATATTATTTCTCCATTCGCAACTCGAACAGCAACCTGCCAGTTATCTTCATAAACAAATATAATGACTTTTTCATGGTCTTTGCAAAGTTCTGGTTCAGGAAGATTGTCTTTGAAACAATTCTTTTTCTTCATCAGTGAATTGTTTATCCCTTATCAGATTCCAGCAA
>CAZKOR010000174.1:0-7975 GCA_964554405.1 uncultured Bacteroides sp.
GTTTCACACCGTCCTCATGTTTCGTCCAGAACATATCCCAGTCGCAACAGTATAATTCGTTATGATACAGCGCATTATATGCATTCTGTAAAAGATGCTCTGCGAAACCATTTTCCTTATCAGGTACAAAATCATCACTGTTTCTTGAAACTGCAGAAGTTGGTCTTGCCAGAATATTTTCCATCGCCATTCCCATACAATTGATAATCGCTCCATCCATGTATGACGCGCCGCTTTCCAAAGCTTCATTCATTCCTCTTGCCGCTTCGCTGACCGGTAAACTGTTCTCAAAATAATAAGGGACTGCGCTCTGACCATCCACTTTCACAAAATCAATTTCTTCCTGCCGCAGTTCTTTATACCAGTCTCTGTAAAATTTTTCTCCCGACTGAGGGCTCGGAACACTCTTTCCATTGACTGTTTTATAAAGATAAGAACGCTCTTTTAACTCCAGCTCACTTCCCTGCAAAATACCGCCCCAGTATCCGCCAAAGGCGTGCCAGACGCCGAACCATCTGATATCCCCCTTTGCCTTAATATCCCTTATCATATGTTTAAATCCATCGGGGAATTTCTCTTTATCCGGAGCAAAATCACATAGCAGTTCATCCTGCACCGAAAGCCATCCGTCATCTATTATCATCCACTTTACCGGAACATTCTTTTCTATTAGCTCTTCTGCCTTCTGACGGATTTTTTCTTCTGATACTTTCCTGTAAAATGCGTCCCAGCTGCACCATCCCAGATAATGAAAAATTTCCGGAATTCTGCGCTTTTCTCTCATTCGGATTCCCTTATATTCCGCTAACCATGTAAACGCCTTATGTACCGCTTCTTCCACCGTAGAACCTTCCGCCAGTAAAAATAACGGTTCCTCTACTTCTTTCTGACCGCCTATATATGCAGTCATCTCCAGACAGATTTCTGTCTCTGTTCCGCTTACCATATATGTCTTAAAAGCTTTGCCTACCATTGGTACGAAACATGCAAAACAATTTTCATATTTGAAAAAAGCTGTCTGTGTGAATTCGGGAATATCCTGAAAACCGTGGACAAATGCAGGTCTGGTCCACCATTCATTGAAAAGATACATTGCCGTTATTTTTTCAGGATACTCTTCCATCGGCAGGTATACCCTGATTGGCTTTTCCATTCTCAAATTAAAGTTTTCCCTGCAGGACTCATTTTTTATGTTCAGACGAATTTCTCCGTACCGACATCTGTCTATGGTATTATCTTTTATCTCAATACGAACGCCGCCTTGCTCATATAGCCCCGTATCCATAGAAATCTCTACATCTATTCTTTTTCCCTTTTGACAATGAATCTGACATCTGATTTTTTCTCCTGCCATACCTGATTCCTCATACATCCTTGTTTATTTATATATCTGATTGTAGCGCCTTCAAATTTAACTGTTTTGGGTATATTATATAGTTTTGAATACAGTAAAAAAATGACTCAAAAGGGCAAATATATGGGAATATCGATATGGTAAAATCGCAGATTATATGGTAAAATGACATTAGATTTTATATTTGAAAGAGAAGGGGTTGTTTTTATGCCGAAAGACTTTCCTATGCAGGCGGGGCAATACATTTGTATGAAAGACTTCAGCGAGACCTCCATGGAAATAACTCTAGTACATGCAGGCAAAGAATACTGCAAACCATATCATGCAGTCTCAGCTTCCCGTGATGAATATATTATTCATTTCATTTTATCAGGCAATGGATTTTATTCGACTAACGGCAGCACATGGTCTCTTGGTCCCGGTCAGATGTTCTTAGTTTATCCCGATGAACCTGTCGTTTATTGTGCAGATGCAACTAACCCATGGTCCTATGTATGGATTGGTTTCAAAGGTATACGTGTTGATACGATATTGAAGAATTGTGGTTTCTCCAAAAACCATCTATGCCTCCCTGCTCCCGCTCCCGATGAATATATAGACTGTTTTGATGATTTATTTGAACATGGAGACACAGGATTTGCCAATGACCTTTATCGCGAATCCATTCTCCTTAAGCTGTTTTCCATCCTTGCCAAGCATCACAACGCGCCCGCTCACAATGCCAGTCAGGAGCAGACCGGTTATAGCGATAATACATATGTTAATCTTGCAATTGATTACATTGGTAAAATGTATATGCAGAGAATCGGAGTATCTGATATTGCTGACAGCATTGGTATCAGCCGCGCTCATTTAAACCATGTATTCCAAAAAGAACTGAATATTTCCATCCAGAATTTTTTGATAGACTTTCGTCTGCATAAGTCTGCCAATCTCCTTGTCAGCACTGCGATGTCCGTCAAAGAGATATCAAATCAGGTTGGATATAGCGACCAGCTTGTGTTTTCCAAAGCATTTAAAAAGAAATTTGGGGTAAGTCCGAAAAGTTATCGGATATCACAAAATAAAAGTGAAGTGAGAAATATGATTGAAAAAATATAAACCTGATTGCCAATATACTAAAAAAGAAAGGCAGGCGCAGCACAGATGGACACGATTTATCAATTAACAAGACGCATGATTACATATGAAAAAGGCTGTCCAAGACGTATCCAGCACTTTATCAAGGTTCACAGCTTTGCGAAAAACATCGGTATCGGAGAAAAACTGGACGAGAAAACGCTATATACATTGGAAATAGCTGCACTTGTGCATGATATCGGGATTCTCCCCGCAGAAGAAAAATACGGAAGCTGCGAGGGAAAAATACAGGAGAAAGAGGGACCCGCTCCCGCAAGAGAGATGCTCTCGTCACTTGCTATTGCGCCTGACATCATCGACTGAGTCTGCTATCTGGTCGCCCACCATCACACCTATGAGAACGTAGACGGTATTGACTACCGCATCCTCTTGGAAGCGGACGCTCTGGTCAATCTCTATGAGGATAATTCGCCGCAGAGCGCCATAGATGCCATGCTGCAGAGTGTTTTCCGCACAGAAACCGGAACGCAGATTTGCAAAGAAATGTTTTTAAAAAACTGACACTACTATTCACTCCGAACCGCCTCGTACACCGGGCGGTTTACTTTGTCCGGGAAAATAATGAAAACAAGTATGCTTACAATTGATATCATTCCGATAAAAACGGCTGCCGCGCGGTATGGCACAAACTGCCCAAGCGCTCCTGCCAGAAATTGAAACAATACGCCCCCTATAGCGAACAATACGTCAAAAAAAGCATTTACCCTTGCCCGCATCTGCTCCGGCAAATAAGATTGTACGGCAGTTTCCCGGATTGTCGCGCTCGATATGCCAAGTCCGCCGCAGACAAAACGGCTTATCAGCATCGCCGGATAAGGCAGAAAAAGAATTATCGTATCCGTCGCACTGTAAAAAAGATAAACAAATTTAGTAAATGGATATCGCTTTTTTACCGGAATCTCTCTTTTATACTGTAAAAGTCCTCCAAATACTCTTCCTATCATCTCGGAACTAATCAAAAAGCCAAGCATAGTGACCGTAAGAAACGGCTGTGTCTGATAATATGCCTGTGTTATAATCCCCATTCCCTCTGACGTTCCCTGCATAACGCCCATGTTCATATAAATATTCCGGATTCCCTTTTCTTTTTTCAGATAGACAAATCCTTCTCGTATATCGTTGCCATACTGGCGCAGCGTATAATTTTCCTTTCCGGATTTCCGCTTCTCCCTGATATTACTTTCCACCAGAACAGAAAGCACCGTTATACCGCTTACAATAAAGAAAATATTCTGCATTGCCATCTTTTCATATAAAAATGCCGCCACCGGAGACATGGCAATCGTGACAACCGGATAGAGCATCGAGCTTACCGCATACCCTTTCTGTTCCAGACCGCATGGGATTAAATCGGGATACCACGACGAATAGGCGAGCCTGTAAAAGACAGATATCGTCCCTACTACAAGCGTGAATATCAGATACAATCCGAATACAAATTCGTGAGTTCCAATCCATACTCCCATCACTGCATAAAGAATGGCAAGCAGCGCATCCAAGCCTACTATCCACCTCTTTTTTCCGCCTTTATCAATAAGCGGGGCAACAAGTACCGGAAACAGAATATCCGGCAGCATTCCGCAGACCATGACAAGCGCCGAAAGGAACGTTGAGCGTGTTTCATCAAATACAAGCAGACTGATGGGCAGATTCATTGCTTCGCCGCCTATCGCGGATAAAACGGTTGCCGCTGTGATACAGGAAAAATCTTTTGTCCAGAGTTTCTTTTTCATGTTTCTACTCCCAACGCCTATCTTAACGCCATAACATATATCTGGCACGGATTCCCCTCATCCCATAACGTGGGAAAAACTTCAAACTCTTTAAATCCAAGAGCAAGATAGAACAGATTTGTTTTGTCATACTCTTCATACTTTCCCATTTGAACCGTTTTTACCTGAATAAAAGAATACCCCTTTTCATATGCGGCTTTTTGGGCATGAGAAAACAGCGTTTTACCGATTCCATTTCTATGATATTCTTTCAAAATCCCCATTACCGCAAGTTCAACCGTATCTTTACCTGTTTCTTTAAGATATAAAAACCCAACCGGCTTATTTTCGTTATAAGCACAAAAATATATTTTTTCTGCACTGTCTTTGATATACGCTTCTCTTGCTTCCGGAATTCCAAACCAATCCGGCAAAGCTTCCAGTACATATCGGGTAATCTTTTGTTTTTCCACATTATCAACTATTTGTTTAATGTCCATTCTGTCGTCCTTTTTAAATCAATTTTTGCATCTTCATCTCAATAACTCCCGCAAATCCGCACACAGACACGCCACGGCTTCCTTTTCGGTTGCCCAGCTTGTGCAAAAACGCACCGCACTGTGTGTTTCGTCCACACGCTGCCAATAATCATACCCGTATTTTTTACGCAATTCATCTAATGCACTGTCCGGCAAAACCGGAAAAATTTGATTGGTATGATTCTCTACCAAAAAAGGAATCCCACATTCACAAAGCACACTTCTTATCTGCTCCGCAAGCCCATCCGCGTACTCTGATATTTCCGTGTATAAATCATCTTCAAAAAGCGTCATGAACTGAATGCCTAACAATCTTCCCTTTGCCAGCATAGCGCCCTGTTGCTTGATCACATAGCGGAAATCCTCCTGCAAAGACGCATTCGGAATCACAACCGCCTCCCCGAATAAAGCCCCTACTTTCGTCCCGCCGATATAGAACACATCACATAATCTTGCCATGTCCGCAAGCGTCACATCATTATCGGAAGCTGCAAGACCGTAGCCGAGCCTTGCCCCGTCCACATATAAAAACAATTGATTTTTCCGGCACACATCGGAAATTGCCTCTAATTCCGCCAGACTGTATAAAGAGCCTAACTCAGTAGGCTGTGAAAGATAGACCATCTTAGGCTGTACCGTATGCTCCCTGTTGCCGTCTGTCATATGCGCAAGATAATATTCTTCGATTTGTTTTGCTGTTAATTTCCCATTTTCTGATGGTATGGCAAGGACTTTATGCCCACCGGATTCAATCGCGCCCGTCTCATGGACATTGATATGTGCCGTCTGCGCCGCCATTACTCCCTGATGCGTTCGAAGCGCTGCCGCAATCACTGTTGCATTTGTCTGTGTGCCTCCTACCAGGAAATGAACTGCCGCCGTCTTTGTCCGGCACTTGTCCAAAATAAGTTCTTTCGCTCTTTCGCAATACTTATCGCACCCATACCCCGCCGTCTGCACTTTGTTCGTCTCCATGAGCCGCTCCATTATTTTTTCATGTGCGCCTTCGTGGTAATCACAGCAAAAATATATCATAAGGCAATATTCTCCTTCTTCAAGCTGTTTACTCTATTTTTTCTAAAAAGTTGTCATTTACCGGCGTCGCAATACCATGTTTTTTCCCAAGTTCACAGATGGTTCCGGCAAAAAGAACAACTTCCGTTTTCCGTCCTGCCTTGCTGTCCTGACGCATGGACGGTTCTCCGTCCGGATTCAGAGTATCAATAATCGCAAGCCAATCAGTTAAATCCTTTTCCGTTAAGTCTATGCCCTCCGCATTTGCCACAAGAATCGTTTCCTGCATTGCCGCTTTCATCATTTCGCGCGCTTCTCCCTCTTCCTGCACGGTTCGATAAGTACCGGCATAAAGGGAAACTGTCTGGTTGACTCCTACGTTACAAAGGAGTTTTGACCACATCGTATGCCTCATATCCTCCGGACAGGAATATATAAATCCTGTTTCGTCAAAAAATGCTTTTACCGCTGCCAGATTTTCTTCTTTTCCTCCGTTTAAAACACCTAGTGCCAACTCGCCTTTATTCTTGCAGGTCGCCGTATTTTTCTCTTTCATGGCATCCATTTTCTGGGCAATACAATGTACGACCTTTTCTGCACCGAATTTTCTTCCCAAATCATCCTCACTGCGAATGCCGTTTAACACCGATATCAAAATCGTATCTTTTCCCACCAGATGCGCCACTTCCTCCATTGCCGTCTCCAATGCGCCATATTTTACCGCAAATAAAATCAGTTCTGCAGGACGGCTCTCTTTCGCGGCATCCAGATAGTTAAAATCACATATCTGTCCGTTAAAAGTAACGGAATCTTCCCTGTAACGCTTGATTCTGTCTGCGTCCGCCAGCACTCGCACACGTTCTTTTCCCAATTTCTTTGTAAAAAAATCCGCATACATCACGCCAAGCGCTCCAAGTCCGACAATATCAATTGTTTCAATTTTCTTTTTACTTGTACTCATAATTTTCCCTCTCTATATCTTAAATTTCTTTACTATGATTATAATGTATTCCGATATGCCCAATTCCTAATATAACAGCCGCTATCAGAAGTGGCAAGTTTTTTCCATATATGCCAAGCAGGAAAAAAGCAATGACCGGAAGCGTTGCTCCGGCAAGCGGGAATCCACAGAAACTGCTGTAAAAATCCGCCATTGTCCTTTCACTTTTAAAATATCGAATCCAGTAACATTCATAAAGAATCATCAACAAAAAGGAAAGAAGCAGCCATAGAGACCACGGGGAAATCTGTTTGATATTAAAATCCGAGAATATAAGGACAAAACAGCAAACCAGCATTTCTCCTGTTCTTTCCATAACAAGTAGTATTTTATTTTCATTTACTACATATTTCTCATAATCTTTCGGCTGTCTTTTCGACCATATGATATTAGGGATAAAAAGCAGTAACAAATAAATAAGTCCTATGTAAGAAAAACCAAAGCGTAACATGCGTTATTCTCCTTAAAAATTCTGAATGACAGTATTCTTCATTTCTTCTCCTTCATTCGCCGGGTCATCAAATCATAATTTAATTTTCCCTCAAGTGTTAAATCAACCTATCCTTTGACAAGCATATCATCACTTTTTATCAGTTGCAATAGCCTTTCTGCAAAGAATTCCGCATTCTCTTTTTCTATTACCATGTCTTTTTCTGAAGTATAACACTGTAATGCCTGTGCAATAACAGAATGATATTCCGAAGGCAGGTGTTCCATTCCCCACCGACCGCCTTTTTCTTTAGATAAATATAATCCATCTTTTACAAATGCTAAAACCCTGCACAAGTTGAGAATGATGTAAACAGGGTCTTCTAGAATAACATCTGTTGCGTTTTCTACATCAGCGCAAATACTGGCAAGATAATTCTCTCTCGATACCGGAGCGAATACCTCTTCTATTTTTTCACCCCAGAGTACAACTCCATACTCTCTGATAATCGTAAAATGCGCTGCCAAATCAATGTCTACGCCTTTCATTTTTTCTACATAATCCTGCGGTGCGTCCTGAAACCATTTCAGATGCGTAGGAGAAAAATGCAGTTCAAATGGTGTCGGATATACGAACGGCTTGCAATATTTCTTTTTCACAACACTGATTTCCAGTCCTTTTCGGGGCGCCTGGCGGTTTAATAATACTATATGCTCCATTAAAGCAAATTTTTGCGCATCTGATATATCATCCTCAATCACAATAATCAGGTCAATATCGCTTTTA
>CAZKOR010000175.1:0-7914 GCA_964554405.1 uncultured Bacteroides sp.
GCAAACTCATTCCAAGAGAAAAAATCAGGACGAAAAAGAAAGTTATTGAACGGATAGTAGAACAAATGGAACAAAACGCGCAGGACGGCTTGCAGTATTCCGGCAAATGCTTCATCAGCCAGTCGGCATGTATGGAAGATGCCCGTGCCGTTGCTGACCTGATAGAAAGCCGCTTCCCTAACCTTCAGGGTAAAGTACAAATCTATCCTATCGGCGCAACCATCGGCAGCCATACCGGACCGGGGACTGTGGCGTTGTTCTTCTGGGGGAAAGAACGGTTGAACTAAAATCAATCGGTATAAACTTCCCGTCTATGCCCTACGGACAAAGCAAGGATAATCAGGCGGTTATCGTCTATGTGACAGATAAGACGATAATCGCCTATCCTATATCTCCATTGCCCACTTCTGTCCGCAGTTAAACCTTTTCCATGTTGGCGGGGATTTTCAGTATCGATAAGATTTTTATCAATCCAGCCTTTTATCATGCGCTGTGTATACCTATCCAGTTTTTTAAATTCTTTATCGAATCTTGCTGTTGTCTCTACTTGGTAACTCATAAATCCAAATCTCCCCAAAGTTCAGAAATGGGTCTGCTCTTATGACCGCCGTCTACATATTCACGATACGCTTCATCGGCAACCGCAATATCATATTCATCCTCTATCCGCTCAAAAAGTGCTCTCTTGAACGCTTCTCCCAACGACATAGAGTGGATTTTGGCATAACTCTCTGCAAGGGCTTTTTCTTCTGCTGTCAGCCTAATTGAAAAACTCATACGCTCAACTCCTCTCTGTAGTGCATTGTACTACCCGCTTGTAAAATTGTCAAGACAGAGGATGTTAAATCTCTACTGCCAGCTTATTTATTCTACTGTTTGATATTCGCAAAGTAATCCCAGATACCGTTAAGAATATCTCTTGCGGGAGATGAAATACTGCTGTTTTTCGCATTGATTGCAATCATAAAAGCATTGTAGGCTTGTTCTTTTATGTTTATATCCTGTTTTTTCGCTGTATGTGCTTCTGTTTTGGCACTGCCGGAATGATATGTTATTTGCGCTTTGAAATCTCGCAGTTCACTCCAAATCTGTGTAGATGTTGCCATAAACCGGCTATGCGCTTCATAAGCCTCATCCAGCATTTCCAGTTCCCTTTCCTTTGTTATTTCCTGTGTGCTTCCGTCTGCTGCAACATAATATTCTTTTTGTCTATCAGGTGCCGCATACTTTTCTTCTATACGGTCCCTCATCAACTGATAAGCAGAAGCCATTTTATCTACATAGCGGTCAAACGTATCTGTTCCAGTTCCCTTTTCTTCTTCCAGCTCTGACATAATTTTTTCAAATTCATTCATTATGCCATAAGCACTCATAGATGATAATTTTTTCACCTCTTCACTCTGCCCAAAACGTTTTATTGCAGACGCCCTTTCTTTTAAGGCATTACGTCCTTCCTCTGAAATACTTATGCTGTCACTCTGCCGTGAATCTGACATACTGCTTTTATCTGCCTGCTGTAAGCGTTGCTTTATTCTTTCAACATCTACCCGATATGAATGTGACGGTATTCTTTGTAAATTATTGATTTCCATTTTTTGCTTCCTCCCTACGCCTTTAAATCGAAACTTGCCCCTGCTGGTACAGATATCCCCAAAGAAGCAGCTATAACGTTCTGCGTAATAGCTTTTATATCCGTACCCGTAGCACTTATGGTATATTCGCCCGTTTCCATCATTGCTTCTTTGGCTGCTTTTTTCTCTGCCCGCTTTTCAGCTTCCATTTCTTCCTCTGCCTTTTTCTCTGCCCGCCTTTTAGCCGCCTTTTCCTCCGCCGCTTTTTTCTCCTGTGCTTTTCTTTTCGCATTCTCTTTGGCTATTTTTCCGTCCGGGTCATTTGTGCTGCCACTCATTACTGAAATATTACCATTATCATCAATCATATAAGCTGCATATGTCACTACCGGGCTGCCCGGCGCCATTTTCACATAGTTGCAAAGCGATTTAACACAATCCGGAATAGCCGCCAGATTTTCTTCCAAATATGCAGCCTTTTCAGGGTCATTCATGCACTTTTTCAAAAATGCGCCCGATACCGATACCGTTGTCGGAACACCCTGCATTGAAGTAGTTCCCGTATTCATGTAGCTGTATTTTCCCTGCAAATATTTGGAATAATCATTAACATTACTATATCCCGTTTTGATTTGCTCCGTTCTGGTTACGCCGGGCGTTGAAGTTTTCAATTCCACCGTACTTGTTGTATAACTGCTGTAATTCTGCTTCTTGACTGAATAGTCAAGAAGATTCCCGTTAATCTCCATTGCCATATAAAGCACCGTTCCTTCCTCTGCTAAAAATACTTTCTGCTTATTTTATCGCCAATCTGCACAAACTTTTTATGGCTTTGACATGAACAGCACTATTTTGGGTGTGAAATTTTCTCTTCATTTGCAACAATTGATTTCACGTACCAACAGTTTCAATAAATCATGATTTTATTAATAAATACAAAAAGGAATTTTGACAAGCACACACAAAACACATAAAAAAGTGATATGATATTCAAAATGTTGAGGTATTGTTATGCAGAGAATTTTGATTGTCGAAGATGACTTAGATATACAAGAACTGTTACAGGAATTTTTGCAGGAAGCGGGATATATTGTGGAAACAGCATGTGATGGCGTGGAAGCTGTCTCTATGTTTACCCAATTTACATATGACTTGATTTTGCTGGATATAATGCTGCCCAAAATGAACGGCTATCATGTCTGCGAATTGATACGGAAACAATCGCAAGTTCCGATTATCATGTTGACTGCTTTAGGAAGCGAAGAAGAACAGATACGAGGTCTGGATTTGCAAGCTGACGATTATATTACAAAACCTTTTTCTGTTCCCATACTGCTAAGAAAGATAGCTGCTGTTTTTCGCCGTACAAAATCAAATGATGATGATAAACATTTTATTCGTTACAAAGATTTGTCTTTAGATTTAGACGGTTATAAAACCTATATAGGTACAACAGAAATATCTTTGACACAAAGAGAATTTGAGGTTTTAAGAGAATTATTAACATACCAAGGAAAAGTCCTTACACGGCAAAATCTTTTAAATAAACTATGGAAATATGACTTTTTGGGTGACGAGCGTGTAGTTGACACACATATAAAAAATCTTCGAAAAAAATTAAATGTTGACTATATTGAAACAATACGAGGGGTAGGGTATAAAATTGAAAAAGATGATAAATAACAGCCTGTTTGTAAAAATATTCGGACTTACCTGTATACTGATGATAATTTGTTGTTCTTTTACCTATGCCTTTATTGCATGGTTAGTACCTAAAACATACAGTAGTGATTTAGACGAAGTGTTGAACAGAAATGCTGAAAAATTAATTGCAGAATTAGAAAAAACCAATGGGCTTGAAAGCGGTTATTTGTTTGACGAATTTCTGTTAAACAATGATGTAATTATGCAGTTGTATGATGAGAACGATATAGAAATTGAATTGCCATCACAAAACAATAATAAATTCCTACAACCAATCAGTGAAAGCATTGTTATTGAAGCTCCTGTTCATGCTTACGAAGCAAAACATAGTTACCTCTTTACTTTTAATGATCTTACAACGGTTTATACGCTGACCATTACTGGAAATTCAAATTCGGTCAATCAATTAGTAAATACCATTGGGAATATAATTCCGCTGTTAATGATTTTGATTATATGTCTTTCTGTAACGGGAGCAGTTTTTTATTCACGTTATGTAACAAAACCTATTATTGAAATCAGTCAGGTATCAGAAAAAATGTCTGCCCTTGATTTTTCGTGGAGCTGTTCTGAACAACGCACAGATGAATTGGGTATACTTGCACATAGTTTGAATCAAATGTCGGATAAGCTGTCAACAGCACTCAATGAGCTACAGACTGCTAACAGGCAGCTAAAAGCAGACATAGACTATGAAAAGGAATTAGAACAGGCGCAGCTTGATTTTTTCTCTGCGGTATCGCATGAGTTAAAAACCCCGATTACGATTATAAAAGGGCAGCTTGAGGGAATGTTGCTAAATATTGGGAAATATAAAGACCGTGACAAGTACCTTTCCCGTTCGCTTGAGGTAGTAAATACAATGGAAAGTATGGTAAAGGAAATATTGACTGTTTCCCATATCCAATCTTCTAATGAGGACTTGTGCCTAACAAACTTTGACTTTTCCGAAATAGTAAAAAAAGAGTACGATATTTTTGAAGATTTGATTATTAACAAGCAATTAGCATGGCATGAAGATGTACCAGAAGCGGTAATGCTCCATGGGGATAAAACACTTATTAAAAAAGTAATAAATAATCTTGTTTCCAATGCAATCCATTATTCACCTAAAGGGAGTGATATTTTTATTTCTATTGATGTCAAGAATGATAGAATAGTTTTTGTGATAGAAAATACAGACGTTCACATTTCTGATTGTGAAATACCAAAATTATTTAATGCCTTTTACCGGATAGAACAATCCCGTAACCGTCAGACAGGAGGAAGCGGGCTAGGGCTTTATATCGTAAAGACGATTTTAGACCGACATCATGCTGATTATCAAATGGAAAACTCCGCATTAGGAATACGTTTTACAATTTATTTTCCATGCATTGAAAAATGCCGTTAAATATTGTACGATTTAAAATATAATTTTTAAGGAGGTAACGAAGATGAAGAGATTTAGTTTTGTTGTGCTTGTATTATCGGTTTTATTATGTTTCACTATTATATACTGTTCCAAAAAGAACACTTTGAGTACATCATCTGTGTTAGTAATACCTGAAAACATTACACACATTGAAGTGCGCGGCTCTCGTAATGGCAGCGAATTGGAGCCGTGGGAATTGACACAAGCAGAGATTGATGAATTTTGTACATGGATTAACCAGCTTTCCTTGAAACATAGAACATATGCCGAAGGAGAAACTCCCAACAAAGTGTGGAACGGTGGAGTTTCTTATGAGTTCAATATCAACGATGATGAAATATCTTTTGCGTGGGTATACATTGACAAGGCATATATCTTTTACGATAGCGAGTGGTATGAAATTAAGAATACTTCAACTCCACCGCTTGACCTGAATAATTAATAAGTAGACAAGTTACAATCTAAGATTAATATAACTATTTGAAAAGTAACAGGCAAAAGCGCCCGTTGCTTTTCTTTTTTCTAACTACACATAAACTACATATTGCCTACACCCAAAATACAAATTCCTTTGGTAAGATTAGATACATAATAATCAATCAAGGAGGCTTCTAAATGAATATTTTAAAAATCAAAAGAAAACTATTGCTTGCTACTCTGCTCTGTACATGTTCCTTTACAGGTTGTGGAAAGAGTCCTGTAGCAAATGCCAGTGACAAAACACTAACAGCTTATGAAACGGCAGGCGGCAATGTTGATTATACCGTATATGAACAGTACGGTTTAATTTACGACAGTGAAAACAAGTGTTACACCTATAACGGAGATGTAGTACGTTTTTTTTATGACCCAGTAGCAGGGGCAAGTTTTACCAACTTTTTTACAGGAACAGTAGATGTTGAAGCAGAAAGAGATACCAGCAATAAACTTATCGGCATTCAAGAATGTGCAAAAGAGGACTATGACAGACATACAGAAAAGTATGAAAATTCTGGTCTTAAATCAATGCCTGCTGGTACTTCTATGGCTATGGAAAGCGGAAACAAAATGTCAAATACCCATACGCTCCGAGATTATGAATCTTACGGGGTATCTTACAATTCGGAAGATGGATATTGGTATTATAACAATCAAAGAATTTGTATTTTTGTTGATAGCGAGAAATCCATTGTTTATTTTGATGATGGCGGCAATGTATATCTTGCCATTTCAAAAAATGGTGAACAAGGAACAACGGAAATCACAGAAGTTTCTAAGACGGACGCACAAATGCTTTTAGGAAATAACAATCCGGGTAATTCTACATCATTTGCAACAGAAGAATATTCTCATTAGTTTTTCAGCTTCTTTTCTCTTTCATGGAATATATAAAAAGCGGGGTCATGCACCCCACTTTTTTGCTAACTTCCGCCGTACTATGATAAAACAAACCACATGCGCTAAAAATGTAATAAACCAGCTCACCGGATACGTCATATAGAGAGAATTTACCGTGTGAAAAGGTTCTGTCCGGAAAAATGTGAAAATCCACAAAAGCCGCAGTCCACAGGCTCCAATCAAAGATACAATCATCGGCATCACCGCATATCCGAGTCCCCGCAGAGAACCAACCATAACATCCATCATACCGCACAGAGCATAATATCTGCAGATAACTTTTAACCTCTTCATTCCGGCTTCCATTACCGCCGGGCTGGAAGTATACATGCCAAGCAGGGGATAACCAAAGAAAACAGCAATATTGCCAAGTATCACACCCGCCGCAATGACACAAAACTCCGACGTAACTAAAATTCTATTGACTCTCTCATATTTTGCCGCCCCGATATTCTGGCTGGTAAAGGAAATCGTCGCCTGATGGAAAGCGTTCATTGCCACATACACAAAGCCCTCTATATTCGCACCCGCAGAGTTTCCTGCAACCGTTACTGCGCCGAAAGAATTGACGGACGACTGGATAATAACATTGGAAAAGGAAAAAAGGATTCCCTGAAAACTTGCCGGCAGTCCTATCTGTATGATTTTCTTAAACTTCTCCCCATTAATGCGCAGTCCCGACAATTCCAAGTGAATGCTGCCCTGCTCTTTCATCATACATCTGACAATTAAAAATGCGGAAATACACTGGGAAATAACCGTGGCAAGCGCAACGCCCGCTACATCCATCTGAAAAACAATCACAAATATCAGATTCAGCACAACATTAATCACACCGGCAATCGCTAAAAAGTATAACGGCCGCTTTGTATCCCCTATCGCCCTCAGTATCGCACTGCCGAAGTTATAGAGCATGGTCGCCGTCATTCCCGCAAAATAGATTCGCAGATAAATTGTTGCTAACGGCAGTACATCCTCCGGCGTCTGCATCCATGTTAAAATCTGTTTTGCCCCAACACAGCCGATTAAGGTTAACATAACTCCACTGTAAAGACTAAGAGTCATAGCCGTATGAATTGTCTCTGATAAATCTTTTTGGTGCTTTGCCCCGAAATAACGTGCTACTAATACATTTGCGCCTACAGACAGACCCATAAAGAAATTTGTCAAAAGATTGATAAGCGATGACGTAGAACCAACCGCCGCCAATGAATTATCCCCGGCAAACCGTCCTACTACAATAATATCCGCCGCATTGAAAAGCAGCTGTAAAATGCTCGAACACATAAGCGGCAGAGAAAACAATAATATTTTTCCCAAGATTGAACCGCTGCACATATCCATTTCATATTTTTTGTCTTTTTCTTTTGTCGCTGTCATTCCTCTTATCTTAAACCCACGATTTTCGCAGGCTCCCTTTCCATTTTTCTTTCTTTTCTTCATATATGGCGTTTAACCAGTCCGCCGCCTCGCCTACGCCCTCTTCGCTCAGCGCTACCTCTATCGACTCTTTTTCTTCCTCCGGCGTCTTATGAATGCCGAACGGTTCCGGCCAGACCGTCACTTTTATTTTATCTTCCTCTCCGCTCTTTACGCGCTTTAACATATAGCGCATACCATCCATACTGCCGGAATATTCTTCTTTCTTAATATAGTTAAGCGGGTGAAAAGTTTCCTTATCTATCATCGTCTCATCTCTTTTCTTTCATTTTCTGTGAGATAATACTTGCTTTTTTACTTAAAATTAGTTATAATGGTAACTGCTTTCGGGATGTGGCTCAGGTGGTAGAGCGCTACTTTAGGGAAGTAGAGGCCGCAGGTTCAAGTCCTGTCATTCCGATTTACAAA
>CAZKOR010000176.1:0-7904 GCA_964554405.1 uncultured Bacteroides sp.
ACATTCTTGCTTGTACAGTGACTTGTCGTCAGTTTCCTAACTTGACATTCGCTCCACGGAAAACCTGCCACGTGGGCAGCAACCTCACGCTTCATCGCTATCATGCCACAGCACTAGATAGTATACATGATGATTTGGGAATATGCAAGTGTTTTTTTGAAAAATTTTAAGATGTTATAAAACAATTATCCTTATACAATAAAGAAAGAGAATAGAACCGCCCTATTCTCTTTCATATTTTTACAGCTTTATGAATTTAATATGCCTATTCGGCTCTTTAAGGAGTCAGCATTAAACTTCTTTAAGTACCCCACCAGCTCCTCGGACACGCCTACCACCTGTCCGGTCATGCTGTTGCAGTCTGCTACCATTCCTTGCAAACTTGTGACATTCTTGGAAACCACATTAGCATACTCCGCATTCTCCTCCACAAAACTGGTCATGGACTCCACACTGCTTTCTATCACAGACTTATTCTCATTTAACTCAGTAATCTCAGAATCAATCCCCTTAATCGCATTGCTGACCTCATCAATCTCCGTATGCAGAGACTGGAAAATGACCTCCGTTTCCTGAATTTTTTTGCTTTGCTCCGCAAATGCCTCGGAAACCTGGTTGGTAGTATCAACGCTGATGTTGAAATTGGTAATCAGATCATTGACAATCTTGTTGATCTGTTCTGTGGATTCCTTAGATTGATCCGCCAGGTTCCGGATCTCATCCGCTACCACAGCAAATCCCTTTCCATGCTCACCAGCCCTCGCCGCCTCAATGCTCGCATTCAGAGCCAGCAGGTTGGTCTGATTGGAAATGCCGGCTATGATCTCTGTAGCCGTATGTATCTGCTGGGCTGAGCGATTAGTGCGGTCTGTCTGTTGCTTGACCTCTTCTATAGCGGCACCGCTGCTCTCATTGATTTCGACCAGTTCATCCATAATTTGTTTAGCATCTTTACTGCAGTTCTCTACAAGCTCCGTGCTCCTGGTCAGCACCTTTATATTAGCATTGATATTCTCGATTGCCATGCTGATGGCATCGATCTTGCTCTTCATATCATGGGTGTAACTCACCTGGGATACGGTGTTGTCCGTAATCGTATTTACAGAAGCAGAGGTATCCTGCACGGAAGACTCCATCTCATTGAACATCTGTTGAAAATCGGAAGAAATGCTTTCCAGCTCCCCGGTAGCAATCTTAATCCCACTCATAACTCCAGCGAAGCCGCTGACCATCTCATTCGCCTTGCGGATTACTTCACCGATACCATCCTGACGCTCAGCAAGCTTGTTAATCTTCTCAGTCATCTTGTCTGACTGCCCTGTCTCCCCCGATCCCATATCGGTAAATACCCTTAAAACCGGCATCATCAGAGACCTGATCGCCATCACTGCCGAGAACATCATGACAGTAATCACAACAACAGTCAGGAGCATAGCCATCATAACGCTGATCACATTCTTGGAAAGCAGCATTAAAATGATAATCTGTGCGATTAGTGTCGGTGAGAACAGGGCGATGGATATTCCGATGCTCTTACCTATGATACCCTTTTTCTCATTCATTGATTCCATAATATTCTCCTTTCCAATCTTGCTCTTTTCACTCTGAAACCGAATAATTTTATTATAGCCCTTTTCATACTTTAGTCAATAGATTTGTGATTTTATTACCAGTTCCTTTTCACTTACGCCTTTTTCTACTAATCTATCCTTCATCCACTTTACCTGCTCTTGCGTTCCGGTATAGATTACATTATCTTTGTGGATATTATCAATCTTATATTCATTATTTAAAGGCATCACCCACTCATTACATTTTTCACAAAAAACTTCCTCATGGACGTAATCGGGCGAAACATCCACCGTTTTATTTATCGTATCGCTGCCGCAAGTAGGACAAATACTGATTAAAGGATCATGAAATCTCGCAAATGGTCCGGAACAATCGTATAATGAATGTCCGGTGTAAAACCATCCAATAGCTCCATATTAAGATAAACATCTTTAATATCCCCTTCAAAAATCACACTATCCTTCGTTTTATATTTCTCTAAAGTTTCATTAAAACTAAAATCAAGTTTTTCATCCTCAATAAGAAGCATTTCATTTGCAGAACGATTCATAATCGAGTATCCTGATGTTTCCTTTACTAAAACATAATCATAATTTTCATTTGTCCACAAATACACATATTTATTAATATCCATATTAATCCCCTGTCCTAACGGCTAGAGTTCCATTTCTCTTTTAAGCGCCTCCAGCAAACATCTTACAATAATTTAAGAATTAAAGTAAGAATTTTTGTATGCCTATTCTCATCATTACATCCTGTTATTACAAAATTTTTCATCTTCAATTCATCAACTGTCATATTACGATAAGCCCTTCTTAAAACCTCATCACATTGAATCTCTTCAAATATCTTACTCAAAAAAGCATTATCTTCTTCTTTTACAAATTCCTTCTGCATACACATAGCTATTTCAGTTAACAGATTTATATGTTTTTTAAGCTTTTGGTATATGTATATTTCCATAGTCCACTACTTTTACACCTTCCTTTTTCCCATACAAACCCCCCTATATAACAGTTCACCCAAAACAGCATTTTTTCTATCATAATTAAGCTACCTCTCCTAATTCAATAAACTGAAACGGCATGCCCGATTACCGTTCCAATAGTATCTGACATGCCGACAACTCACTTTCGTATTTATGTTTGTATTTTTGACGGGCAAATCTCCTCTTAATTTAAGGAGAATAGGAATATTCTTTATAAAAAAAGTCATCCAGTTCCTTATCTGTTTTATCCAGAGCATTTATTGTATTACAAAGTATCTCTGTATACTTTTCCGCTCCGGCTCCATTCAAATGATTTTCATCATAATAATCATCCAGTGATTTGTCATATCCCTTATATAAATTAAAATTCATATAGTCAATTCCATATTCCTGAGATAAGCCGGAAAGAAATGAAACATAATTATCGTACCCCTCTACTGCCGAAAGAAGCTCATCCGGCATAGGTTGATCTATTAACACTAACCGAATCTCCTTTTCCTGACAATAGTTTATAATCTTTATTAAATATTCATAGGCATCATCCACCATGGGAATCTCTGCCGTCAAATCATATCGTTCTCCTTTTTCCTTGAAGTCAGTCCCCTCCTCTAACTCCATATCCATATAAACAAAACCTTCACCTTTGTATGATTCCATCCCATTCGTCAATTCTGTATAGTCGCCAACAGCTAATTTCCTGGAGCGTATATTTTTTATTATATTAATATTGCGAAGATTTCTTCTGCATGTACAGAAAACACCGTTCACAAAACTTCTGATTCCGCCTGTTTCCCACAAGTATTCTACCTTATTCCATGACCACTTCATATAATCCGATATGGTATATAATGAAGACTCATTTTCAGGAATACTTCTGGCACTGATCATAAATACCGTATCCAAATACACTGTTTCTAACTGATTTTTCTCCGCAACTTCCCTCAATAAGTAATAAGAGGTTGCATAAAGCTGTCCATCACTCCCCACATTAAACGTTTTCTTCCCTAGAATTTCATCCGCCAGCGCTGTGTCCAAAGAACGATATGCGTGAGATGATCCCAAAAACAACACATCAATATTTTCAGGACATTGATACATTTCCTGCATCATCATATAGGAATATGCATAATTGGATGCAAGCAGCCAATTAAAACACGCAATTATGACACTCCATGCTAAAATAAAAGAAAAAATTTGAATAAGCAGCTTTCTCAATATAATGCCCCCTTAAAACTGGAAATAAATGAATGCACTGGTTACTGCATTCGGTATTGCCAATGTGATGTAAACAATAAAGGCCAAATACAATATCCTCTGCGCTCTTGCCGGTAAACCTGCTGTTTTTTGAATAACATCACATTTTTCATCCATGTAATCAAATAAATATAAAATAACCAACGGCAGTCCGGTGCTTATGATATCTGACTTTCCAAACATATCCAAGCCATTCATAATAAACTGCCCGGGCATGCTTATTCCCTTTAACAAGTTACATACCACAAATATTGCATCCTGAATGTTGTTTGCCCTAAAGAAAATTAATGAAAAACAGGAAAGGCAGCATGTAACAAAAATGGATGCAATATTCTGCATTTTTTCGTTCTTCAGCTCTACAATATGCTCTCTATTTAACTTCCGCCTTAGGAAATCGCCTACATTTAAATAGATACTTTGTAGACCGCCCCATATTACAAAGGTCCAATCTGCGCCATGCCATAATCCGCTTAACAAGAACGTAATCATATTATTCAGATATTTTCTGAACAGTCCTTTTCTGCTGCCTCCCAATGGAATATAAACATACGCAGTAAACCATTTACTCAATGATACATGGTTTCTTCCCCAATATTCTTTAATAGATTTTGAAAAAAAGTAAGGAGATTTAAAGTTAACCATCAAATTAACGCCCATTACCCTTGCACATCCACGCGCAATGTCTGAATATCCGCCAAAATCACAATAAACCTGAATTGCAAAGAAAAAAGTAGCAATGAGCAATGTCAAACCACTATTTACTTTTGACAAGTCATTATAGACAGCATTAACATAAATTGCCAATGTATCTGCTACTACCATTTTCTTAAAAAATCCCCATACCATAAGCTTTATGCCATATACAGCATCATCATAAGAAAACTCATGTTCTTTTCTAAGCTGAGGAATCAAATTCTGCGGTGTTTCAATAGGTCCTGCTACCAACTGGGGAAAATAGGTTACAAACAACGCAAAATATCCCAAATGTTTCTCTGCCTTTATATTTCCGCGATATACTTCTATTGTATAACTCATAGTCTGAAAAGTATAAAACGAAATTCCCACAGGTAAAATGATATCAAGCGCCGGAACAGAAAAAGGTATAGATATCATACGGAACATCGCATTAAGATTATCTCCAAAGAAATTAAAATATTTAAAAAAGAATAAAATAGATAAATTACTGCATACACTAACCAGCAGCCACACTTTTTTCATTTTAGACGTTTGAACACGCTCAATATTTCTGGCTGCAAAGTAATCTATACAAGTTGATATCATAATCAAAATAATAAATTCCGGTTTCCAGCACATATAAAAATAGTAGCTGGATGCTAATAATAATACCCACTGATACTTTTTGGGAATTGTATAATACAAGATAAATACAATAGGAAAAAATATTAAAAATGTAAACGAACAAAAAGACATATCTCAATTCCTTACCATTCCGTTAGCGTTTTGTAAAAATTTTTCATATCCTCGATTTTAGCATATATAAACTGCAACTTCAACATAATATTCACTTTAAGTTTCCGTTCTACTGAAAAGCCATGCAAATCAGAACAATTCCACTTTTCCAAGCAGCATATCTATCAAATTGCAGTGGAAAATACCATTATCATCGTAAAAATTATGAGGTATATCCATACGGACGATATACTTTTTGAAAAAGTCCTTCGTCAGCAGGAAGGAAGAAAGTTCTGAAAACTCTTTTTTATCCGTGTCTATTCGCAGCGCAGATTGAATATATATTTTTTTATCTGCATCATTGACAACAAAATCTATTTCTCTCTGTATATTTCTGCCTCCGGTGCGGTCAGTCACAACACCAACATCAACCGAATACCCCCTCCGTACAAGTTCATTATAAATAATGTTCTCCATAATGCGCCCCGGGTCGTACTGCCTGTAATTGAGTCTGGCATTACGCAGACTGATATCCGTATAATACGTCAGTGAACTGATTTGAGACGCAAGAAAATCCAGAATATCATTTAAGATATCCTCCCGCTCTATTTTATTCCGCTCCACAATATCCCTGATATACAGTTCACTGTACAGCGAAGACAGGTAATCTTTTTTATCTCTTTCATCCTCCAAAGCAAGGATTCTCGGCATTCCGCCATAGAGTATATAACTGTCGGGGGCTTTTCGTTCCTCTCCGCCAACGTAGGTATAATATTCTTCAAAAGAAAGTGGAAACACACGAATCTGTGTGCCTCTGCCCCTAAACTCCGTTGCAATATCTTTCGATAATCCTTTCGAGTTACTTCCTGTAACATAAACATCAAGATTTTTATATGCCTTTAATTCATTCAGCATATCATAGAGCGTTACTTCAATTCCGCCATTTTCCTTATCAATAACTTTAGCAGTGAGCTGAATCTCATCAATAAATAAATAGAATTTCTCATCTTTTCTGCCAAGCACAACGGATTCCACATACTATGAATGAGTCTGTTCAAGTAGAAATCTCTTTTAATCATAGTGTCACCTCTTACTTGCGACGTATCCGTCGTTACTTTTATGTGTGTTATGCCATTTTCTTGCGACAATATCAAGATTTTTCAGAAAATAAAAGCGTCCAACCTGTTACAGTGAAACGCTTTTATTTTCTGGAAGATTTTTATTTGTATATCAATGCATATGCATAAAACTTGTTCGTCTTGACCGTAATCGTTTCAGGGTCTTTATCCAAGTCATCATAAATAATCGGAAGTCCATTTTGGGTTACACAAATCATCTTATATGTCCATAAAAAGTCTATTATCATACCATAAAAAGAAACATTAGAATCCGCGAACTCCCCTGTCCCTTCCACTGTCAATTTTCCATTTGCATCAATCACCCATGTAATATCCCCTCTTCATCTTTTACTACATCATTATCTTCTTCCGCCTGTTCCGTTTCTGATTCTTCTATGCCTTCTCCTCCATTTTGTAAAAATCTCTTTCGTCTCAACAATTACACTTTTTTGATTTTTAAATTTTAGCATATAAAAACTGTAACTTCAACATAAAATTTATTATAACTGTAATATTTATCAAAGAAATTACAGTTATCGTTATACTAAAGATAATTCACGCTTATACTTATTCTAAAATATTTTCAGGAGTTTATTTTATGAAAACACTCGGAGAACGAATTGTGTGTTTGAGGGAAGAACATAATATCAGCCAAAAGGAATTAGCGATTACAGTCCAAATAACCGCTGCAACCCTGTCCAGATATGAAAATAATTTAAGCGAGCCGAATGCTGCCATTTTATGTCGTCTGGCAATTGCGCTGAAAACCTCTACGGATTTTCTGTTAGGATTATGTGACACTTATGCCTCATACACATCTGCCCAAAAATCACATCAAATAACTGCCAGAGAATATCATTTGCTGAAAACTTTCCGTGCACTGTCACCAGACGACCAGATTAGAATAGAAGAGCGCGCAGAAACACTTCTGTCACTCACAAAATAAAAACCGCTTTCCTTTCTTTACTCTGCCAATTTTTCATGTTATAGTCGTAATATAAGGATGTTAAAAGATACAAATGATTGAAAGTGTTATGAAACCCCTTAGCACAATAAAATCTAAAAGGAGAAAGTCTATGTCAACTTTAGAAAAAACCATTACCCTGCTCCGCGAAATGCCGGAACAATCGCTTGAATCCTTATATGATTTCATTCGTTCAATTTGGATTCATCAAGAGACTGTGGCAAAACATCCGGAAGATTCTGCCGATACTTCTAAAAGTATGGAGGGATTTCATGTATTACAATCTTTTGCAGGTACATTGCCTGCTGACTTTGATTATAAAAAAGAACTGGAAGAAATGAGGACGGAAAAGTATGCTCGTTTTAATTGATACAAATATTATTTTGGATATACTTGAAAAACGCGAACCCTTTTATGGTCCATCTAATGATGTATTATCCCTTTGTGCATCAAAAAAAATCAACGGATGTATTGCATTGCACTCGATTTCAAATATTTTCTATATCCTTCGGAAACATTACTCTGCTGAAAACCGCAGACAGTTACTTCTTGGAATTTTAAATTTTCTTCAAATAGCAAACGCCAATCACGAACATGT
>CAZKOR010000177.1:0-2317 GCA_964554405.1 uncultured Bacteroides sp.
ATATCGCTCCATCTCTTCTTTGTTCTGCAAAAGAGCAATCACCCGTTCCGCAGCCTGCCGCTCATCCTGCCCAATATTTCCTGCATCCATATCAGGCTCCGGACTCATATTGGGTATCAAAATACCATAGCGGTCTTCAAAAATTTCCTTTGGTCCTGTCATACAGTCCGTCGCCACCGCCGGAAGACCTAATGCCATAGCCTCCACCAGCGCATTGGGAAATCCCTCAAAATAAGAGGTCAGAAAATATAAACTGCTCTTCTTCAAATAGGGATACGGATTTCTCTGTAATCCCGCAAAGTATACTGCGTCTTCAATCCCCAAATCTTTTGCAAGCGCACGATAGTCTGTAAAATCTCCCATTCCTATAATCATCAGCTTCGTATCAGGCAACTCTTTGTGTACAATTGAAAAAATTTTAAGCAGATGCCAGAAACCTTTCACCACATCTTCCCGTCCCATAGATACGATAATCCTGCCGTCCTGCCATGGAATCTCTGCTTCTTTCGCCTTAGCAAGTTCCGCAATCTCCGCAATATCAAAGAATCCCTGCAGAGTGTAGAGATGGTCACAATGATACTGCTCTTCTATCATCTGTTTAAGCGTTTCCGAGCAGCATAAAATTTTATCGGAGTGCTTACAAAACAGTTTAACCTGCCATGGGGCATCCATATCCATATAACTCATAATGCCCAGCCATCTCTTTGCCCTTTTGCCCGAAAAAATATTAGGCAGATTAGCTGTCGGTCCCATACTGTAAGCTATATCAATCTGCTCCCTTTTTTTCAGTTGATATAATCTATAGGCACGTCTGAAGACGTTGATAACTTTCCCCAATTTCCCCTGACGTACCGGTAAGTTCAAATCTGTTACCTTAATCCCATCCGTATCAAAAGCAATATCCCGGGAGTCGAAAATTGCAATCTGCACATCAAAATAAGGTTTCAGTATTTTTGCTGTCGCTACACATACTTTTTCCGACCCGCCCTGATGCAGTAACGGTACAATTAATAACAGTTTTTTCATAACCCCGCCCCCCCTCTTTCTGACAGAACATCCTACTCCAGTATATCGCCTACGGCAATCTGCTTTGTACACTCGTATCTGTCAATCAACAAAGAACCATCCACAGTCCGCACTATCGGCTTTTCATCAAAGATATCAATCACTTCTCCCGGTGCATAGGCTGAAAAATCTATCATCTCATCAAAAGGGTGCGCTTCCCATATCGTAACCTTTTCTTCCCCAAGCATTGCAAAAGCACCGGGAAAAGGCGCCGCCACACCACGGATCAGATTATAGATTTCCCGTGTCCTCGCATGGAAATCAATCTTACCATCCACTGCGGTCCGTTTATTATACCAGGAATCAAAATCTTTTGAATCGGTCCGAATCGTAATGTTTCCTTCTTTATATGCCGCAAGCAGTTTACGTATCAGATTTTTTGAGCAAATCATATTTTTATACTGCGCCGTTCTGATATCGTCATGCGGCGTAATGGAAAACATCTCTGTCGCAAACACATTGGGGCTGTCCGCTTTCTCATCATAGCGGAATAAATTCAGATTAAATCTGGTATCCCCCAGAATAATCGACCAGTTTAAAGGTGAGCGCCCCCGTCCGAAAGGCAGATAACCGCAGTTTCCGTGAAATCCATATATACCGTACCGAAAATGCTCTAAGACAGAAGGCGGTATGATTCTCTGCCATCCCATGGAAATGCCGATATCAAATGTATTTTCCTGTAAAAATCCCTGCGTCTTTTCATCCGTCAGAAAATAACTGTCTGCCTCATGTACGGGAATCCCGTACTTTTCTGTCAAAACAGACAGTCCTTTATAGCCTGCCACCTGATTTTTTTTCGTCACTTCCGGACTGATGGTAATCACCAGATCTACAGGACATATTGTTTGATGAATAAACTCTACAATATTTTCCGATGTATCTTTTACACCAAATACAATCACTCGATAATTCATAAATTCTCCTTATACCACTCTATTGCAAGTGCAATTCCTTTTTTAAAATCATACTCCGGCTCATAGCCGAGCAGTTCCCTCGCTTTTGTAATATCTGCATTGGAGTCTCTGACATCTCCCTTTCTCGCCGGACCGAAGTTCGGCTCTACTTTCTTGTCGAGCGCTTCGCATAAATCATAATAAATATCAATGAGAAATTCTCTGTCTCCCGCACCGATATTAAACGCCTGCCCTGCTGCCTCACTGGAAGCAAGACACGCTTTCATATTTGCTTCAATAACATTGTCAATATAAGTAAAATCTCTGGACTGTTTTCCGTCACCGTTGATAGTCGGCAC
>CAZKOR010000177.1:2417-7811 GCA_964554405.1 uncultured Bacteroides sp.
GCCGCCTGATTCATAACATACGTAACGCCTGCCGTTGCTTCCATACAAGTATCCAAATCCCGGATATCGCCTTTGATAAAAGTAAAATTATCCTTTTTCGTCAAAGGTTCAATGTTTTCATATTTTCCGGTAGAAAGGTTGTCCAGACAACGCACCGTATAGCCAAGATTTACTAATGCTTCACATATGTTAGAGCCGATAAACCCGGCTCCGCCGCTTACCAGAAAAATGCTGTCTTTATCGAATGAAACATTTTGAATACCCATCTTTATCACCATGCCTTTCTTGCAATCACAAACCACTCGCAAATCCACGCTTTCAGCGTTTCCCGCCCGATTTCATCGGGCATTTGCTCGTTAACAGCGCAGGAAAAGTAAATGTCGGCTTCGCCGCCGCTTCCTTTTCCTCTGCGCTTGTTACATTATAACACCCGTCTCCACTCTGCGACAAGCAGAAAAAGCGCCATATAAAACAGGGAAAATCCGTAAATCATGTACCGCGATAAACACATAATAGTCAGGGAAGTTCCACATACATTTGCCGCAATAAATAAAAGAGCAAATCCCATCATGTACACCGCCGGATTATTTTTATCTTTACGAAATACGACAAACATCAATCCCACTGCCGTCAGATAGATTACAAGCGCCGCTAAATTAATCCACTTATGCGTGACTGCAATACTTCTGATAAATCCATTCCGGCATAACAGCAAATAATCATAGAACCACTGTCCAAAACATACGGGCAAAAGCTTTCGCAGCATTTTCCCCGCCATTTCATCTGACATACTGCTCTGCTGATAATAATCCACTTTGCCAATACTGAAATAATATGCGGACATATCGGCTTCCAACACCTGGAATTTTAAAATATCATGTGCACCCTCCAAATATGCTGTACGCTCATCAATGGATTCTCCCGCATATTGGTAATTTAGCCCTAACGCATCCGCTTCCTCAAAGAATTGGTCGAAAAAAATTTTTTCCCTGCTTTCTTCCTCAAATACCTCTCCATCTTCTCTGTCACAGGCATATATCACATTTGTAAGTGTATTGACGGGACCATAAGTATTTCCCATAAAATATCCTGTTACGAAATAATTATAAGTATGCACTGATAAACTCCGGATGCCAAAAGCACAAACAACTGCAAGAACCGGTATCAACAGCTTTTTATATTGTCTGCGTGAAATGAACCGTAGTCCGGCTGCCACCATCCAAACCAGGATCGTAGTCATCAACTGCCCTCTTGTCATGGATAACAGCCAGGCAAATAAGAGGCTCCATATCATATCCTTTTTATCATCTTCAAAAATCATCCGCAATGTAAATAAAACAAAAAACTGAAAAAGCGGAATACACAGTGCTTCACTCATAATGGAATTTTCTAAAAAAATACTAAGCGCTGAAACATAACGCGTCACAAGATGAGGCATAAGCTCCAGCAATAAAAGCACCAATTCTTCAACTCTATTCAAAGAAAATTTTTTCTGCAAATATTCTATCAGGAAAAAAATACTAAACGCTGTAAGCACATTCTGCACAATCGCTGCAAGAACAAGCCCTCTGTCTTCTTTCGCTATCAGTCTGAAAAACGCAAGAAACAGTGGATATAAAGGTTCCCTATGAATATGCATGGTAATATACTGCTCGGAATCATTGTAGACACTGACTCCGTAAACAACAAACATACCCAAAAAGAAAATTAATAAGACTATTAAGATACCAAATGATTTCTTACGTTCACTAATCACTTACGATAATCTCCCACTTAAATAAAACTGCTCATACCATTTCGCCTGCGCCTTTACATCAAATCCGGCTGCGGCAACCTGCTCATATTTGTTCTTTCTTTCATATTTGTCATGCGTCAGTACATATTCTGCCCATTTCTCCGGTTCTTCTTCAATACTGTATGCCGTAACCAGTTCCGTTATTTTGACTTCTCCGGCAATCGTATCTGAAATCAGACACCGGAGTCCGGCTGCCTGCGCTTCCACCACGGTTCCCGGAAGTCCCTCAAAACGGGACGGAAACAAGAAAAAATCCATTGCCTGATAATAATCCCATACCTCTTTCTGATTTCCGGCAAACAGTACTTTATCCGCAATTCCAAGCGCGGCAGCTTTTTCTTTCATTTCCTCCATACGCTCCCCTTCTCCTAACAGAAGCAGATGCGCATTTTCTCTCTGTTTTGCTATACTTTGAAAAACCGCAAGCAGATACTCGTGGTTTTTCGCATAATGAAATCTTCCTACATGCCCGACAACAAATTTATCTTCCAAAGACAGCTTTTGCCGCATACGGTTTCGTACCTCTTCATCAAAAATAAAAAGTTTCGCGTCAATGGCATTGGGTACAATAGTTACCCTGCCGTTTTTCGCATTTTTTTCTCCGAATACTGCCTTTGCTGCCAGCATGGAACAGGAAAACATATAATCGCATTTTTTCCTTAAAGGTCTTCTGAGCAGGCGGGTGATAATACCCTTTACGCCCTTATCCACACCCGCGCTCCTTGCATGAGCAACCGTCACCGGAACACCGCATTTTTTCGCAATCGGCAGATAGATAGCCGCTGTGCTTGTCATATGCCCGCAAACAAACTCAAACCCGTGGTTTGAGTTCGCAAAGCTTCGGTTAGCACTAAAAAACTCCCGCAATGCTTTCCTGTAAGTTAGTATATTATATAATTTAAAACGGGGAACGCGGTATATCCGCCCTCCCAGTTTTTCTATCTCTTCTTCGTAGTACCCCTTTTTCGTCTGATGGATTAAAAAATCAAATTGCACCTTCTCTTTGTCGATATGGCGGTATATATCCATAATCCGGCTCTCTGCACCGCCAAGTCCGACCCCGCCGAGAACATGCAGTATCCGTATCGGTTCTGACATAACAATCCTCCATGCCAGTCATATTTTATCTGATATTAACTAAAAATCTTTTCAGCCTTGCCAAAAAATATTCTCTGACTTTGTCCAATATAGTTCTCTTTACAGGATTAATATTCAAGTATTCTGCATAGGAAATCATATTCTTTCCATAATCTCTGAAAATCTGCTCATACCGCTTTCTATCTGTTTCCGTAACGGTATTCGCATGAATCACCATAGTCGTTGCGCCCTTTTTTTGTTTCAGGCTTCTGCTTAGCAGAAAAGAAATCGGGTAAAAGATAACTCCCTTTTCCATATAAGGCACTTTGCCGAATCCATCGGTTATTTTGTTAAATCCCAATTCTTTTAACGCCCTTAAAGTATTATCATCATAAGAATGCGCAGGCGCCATAAAAATATCCGTTTCAATTCCATGTTCTTTTAACTTTTCTTTCCCATAAGCAAGCAGTTCTTTCTGCTTTTCATACGGAAGTCCTGCAAATTCGGAATAAGAATTGAGCGGAAACCTGCCGCCGCATTTTGTTGTATAAACATGATAGCAGCCGTGCATGGCAAAGCAGTATCCCTCTTTTTGAAGCGCCAGCATATATTCATAGAAATCTTCATGAGCCTTTTCACAGTGCAATTTAGCATCTCTGTTCTCCGGCACAATACCAAGTAACGGCGCAATCCCTGCTTTTTGGAACAACTGCCTGAAAAACAAAAAATTCTCCCAGTTCATATCCGGTGTAATATCGTCCATCCGAACAGCAATTTTCATATTATAATCTCCAGTATAGATAATCCTTTGTCATATATTCTTCCTTGTTTAACACGCCTTTGATATCAACAAGAACTTTTCTGGCATTTCCGGTCTTATAGAACTTATCCAAGTCCGCTCTGCCCAGCTTTTTAAATTCCTCGTGTGCCACTGCAACAATAACGGCATCCATATCTTTCACATCTTCTAACTTACCAAAAGTAATGCCATAAAGGCGCTTCGCCTCATCTGCATCCGCCGCAGGGTCTACTACCATCGGACAGATACCGTACTCGCCGAGTTCATTATAAATATCTATTACTTTCGTATTTCTGGTATCCGGACAGTTTTCCTTGAATGTAAAACCAAGAATTGCCACTTTTGCCGTTTTAACCGGAATATCTGCTTTAATCAGATTTTTCACAAGGCTCTCCGCTACATATTTACCCATTTCATCGTTAATGCGCCTGCCCGCCAGAATAATTCTGGAATGATATCCCAACTCATCCGATTTATAAGTCAGGTAGTAGGGGTCAACGCCTATGCAGTGTCCGCCAACCAGTCCCGGCATGAAATTAAGGAAATTCCATTTTGTTCCCGCTGCTTTTAGAACTGCCTGTGTATCAATATCCATTTTATGGAAAATAATGGAAAGTTCATTCATAAAAGCAATATTAATATCACGCTGGCTGTTTTCAATAACTTTTGCCGCTTCCGCCACTTTAATGGACTCCGCCCGGTACACACCGGCGTCTACTACCAGTTCATACACTTTTGCCACCGTATCGAGCGTTTCTTCGTCCATACCGGATACAATCTTTGTAATTGTCTCCAAACGATGCACTTTGTCACCCGGATTGATACGTTCCGGAGAATAACCGATTTTAAAATCAACACCGCATTTTAAACCGGATTCTTTCTCCAAAATCGGCACACAGATATCCTCCGTCACACCCGGATATACTGTGGATTCATATACGACAATGGAACCTTTGGTCAAATTCTGTCCTAAAATTCGACTCGCACCCTCTACAGGGGACAAATCCGGCGTATGGTCGCTTTTTACTGGTGTCGGAACCGCTACAATATGAAATTTTGCTTCTTTTAACTTAGAGGAATCTGCCGTAAATTCAACAGTTGTATTCCGAATAACCTCATCCCCTACTTCGTTTGTCGGGTCAACACCGTTCTTATACAATTCAATCTTCGCTTCATTTAAATCAAATCCTACTACTTTAATTTTTTTTGCAAAGGCAACAGCTATCGGCATTCCTACATAGCCAAGCCCTACCAGTGAAATTTTTTCTTCGCCTTTTACTATCTTTTCGTATAAATCCATCTTTTGTTTTCTCCTTCCTCCAAATCCTGCTTATGCAAGTATTTTCTCTATTTCATCCATATAGGCTGCCGTCACTAACTTCCTGTCAAATTCCCGCTCCATTTTCTTTCTGGCTTCACGCCCCATCTGGGCACGTTCTTCATAGGATAAGGTCAAAAACTTCTTCATCGCCTGAATCAGTTCCTCCGTATTTCCGGGAGTAAATCCCAGTCCTGTCCTGCCCTCTTCAAAAGCTTCTAAACATCCGCTGATATTGGATGCAATAACTGGTCTTCCTGTTGCCGCCGCTTCAATCAATGCATTGGACATTCCCTCATGAAAAGATGCTATGACAACTGCGCTTGCATCCGCCAGATAAGGATGTACTTCCGTATGGAATCCCAACTGATGTATCACGCCTTTTTTCTCTAATTCTTCCAGCAT
>CAZKOR010000178.1:0-7798 GCA_964554405.1 uncultured Bacteroides sp.
CCGCTGACAAGTCGGAAGCGCTGTCGTTTGAGGTTCTGACACTCTGCTGTACCTCGTTTACCACCTTCTCGAGCTTCTGCGAATTCTCGATAATCATCTTCATAATGCCCTGAAGCTTTTCCATAAAGATATTGATGCCGTTGCCTAAATCCGAAATCTCATCGTTGGAGAGGATGCTCACACGCTTTGTCAAATCTCCTTCATTATTGTCAATATCCTTAATAATATCATGGATTTCACGGTTGGCGATGCTGAGTTTCCGGATAACCAATACAAATACGACATAGAAAGCCAGCAAAATCGCAAGGATACTGATACCGATAATTGCCATATTGATGACAAGCGCTGAGTTATATGCTTCTGTCAGGTCATCGCTTGCGTCAGAGGACATTTTCTTTGCCTCATCAATCATCGTTGCAATCTGCCCCTGTATATCGTCACTATATTGCTTAATCACTCCGTTTGCAAGAGCAAACGCCTCTTCTTTCTGGTTATTGCCGCTATATGCGATTAGAGAGGAAATCTCATATTTCAATCCTTCATAACTTGAGAGGATATTGTCATATGCGTTCTTGTCCAGACCTGTCAGGTTTTCCTTGTAGTCCACAAGATACTGATCTAACACCGCTTCCTGTGCGCGGATGCTGTCCACAAGCGATATCAGCGTATCCAAATCCGTTGCAATAATATGGGAAAGTGCCATTCGGTGAATGTCCTGCGCCTCTTTCTGAATATCATTGAGGTATGTAATGTTTACCATGTGTTCATCTGCAATCACTACTGCGGTTGTATTTACCTTCCCAAGGTTGCTGATGGCCTGTATGTTAGAAAAAACAGCCATGATTCCGAGGATAAATACGGGAATCAGAATAAATACCTTGATGCTCATACGTGCTTTTTTCTTCATTTCCCATCCTCCTTTATTGTACTGCCGAAGCCGCTATACTGTTTGCCAACGTATCCATTAAATCCTGAAGAGGGACATTGTCGGGATTCCCGGCTGCGATAATATCTGCAAATTTCGTGCAGGCTGTCCAATAGCTGTTGCCGACTCTCTGAAGATTTCCATACTGTGACTGTTCTATAACCGCCGCAATTGCCGGAACCTTGCCTATTTCGTCTGAAGCAGCCGCATTTTTGTTGGAAGGACCCTGGCTTCTCTCCACAAACCGAAGTGTCTGGTTCTCTTCATTCGTCAGCCAATCTGCAAGCTTATGTGCCCACGCCAGATGCTCGGAATACGCGTTTACGCCAAACATTTTATATCCCGTAAAAGAGGACATCTGTATCTGCTGTCCTTTGCAGGTATAGGTCGGAAGCTTACATGCGCCGTAATTCGCGCCCCATGTCTCTTTTACTGCCGTTGCATTCCACACACCGCTGATACCCGCTATGACCTCGCCTTCCTGCATTCCCGTAACAAAGCTGCCGTCAGCCTGTGCCAAGAAAGCCGGGCTTGCCGTGATGTCAAGCAACGCCCGCGCGACATCCACGCCTTTTATACTTCCCTCAGTGGAATTCCAATTGCAGTAATTCGTTACACCGTCCTCATTGATGCCGAACTCCAACCCCGTATTACCAAAGAATGAATATAGATACCAACCGGAATTAAACTCCATGGAAACCTTTTTCTCCACAGCTTCCGCTACAGCGAGAATGCCGTCCATCGTCTTTACGTCCTCTTCCGTAAAGTAATTCTTATCATAGTACAAGAAATAGCCGTTGTCTGCGGAATACGGGTACGCATACAGTGTTCCCTTATAGGACGCCGCATCGACCGCTTCCTCAAGGTTCGCGCTTTTCACCTGCTCCTGATTGACAACCGGTGAGAGTGCGCCGCCCGCAATCAAACTGTAAAGCTGGTCATCCGGCATGGAAAATATATCCGCACTATTATGAATATCCCCAAGGACATTGTTTCTTGTATCCCCGTCGGCAGATGCCTCCAATGTAATTTCAAAGTCTGCCTGTCCCGCGTATTCCTGCTTGAAGCTCTCAATCATCTTACCGAGCGTCTCGAAGTTGCTTTCCTCAGCCCATACTTTAAGCTCTACCTTTCCGCTTTCAAGCTTCTCTTCCTGTATTTCACTGTCACTGCTCTGTACGTCACTGCCAGCCGGTTTCTCCGTGTTACCGGCGCCGCAGCCCGCTAATGCCATTACCGCCAGGGACATTGCTGCCGCCATAATTCCCAGGCGCTGTTTTGCAATTTTCTTTTTCACCATCCATCTTCCTTTCCGCACGAGGTTGTACTTTTCTCCCTATATTAATAATACCCCAAATCTCGACCTATTGCAATTAATATTCCTTTTCCGAATATTGGGATATCACGTAAATCTACAATGAATTCGAATTTTTTCCATGCTGTTGTATTTGACAATCTGGTTGATTTGAAGTATGATTAGTTATACAAATCATACTCATGGAGGAAGAGAAAATGAAAGCGCCACAAGGAAAATACGCATGGACAGCTACGGTAGGAGAAAAAGGACAAATCGTTATTCCAAAACAGGCACGTGATATATTCGGAATTAAACCGGGAGATACGCTGCTCCTTCTTGGTGACGAAGAGCGCGGTATCGCAATTCCGCCTAAGGGAGCATTTGCCGAACTGTTCGGCATTGCTTTTAACGGAAAGGACGGTGATGAGGAATGAAAAAAGTGGCATTCTTCTGCATACCTGCACATGGTCATACCAACCCGATGTTGCCTGTTGCCGCTGAACTTGTGCAACGTGGGAATATAGTCCGTTTTTATTCTTTCAACGAATTTGAAGAAAAAATTAAGTCCACCGGAGCAGATTTTATATCCTGTGATTCATTCCTGCCGGAACTAACTAAGCAGGAAGAAGCCGGTTTAAAAAACGTCTCCACTACCGAAATGACAATACAGGATATTCGCATTACGCTTAGCATGGACGATTTCCTGAATAAAGAATTTGCAACTTTTCAGCCGGATGTGGTCTATACAGACTCCGTCTGCTTCTGGGGAAAATTAAACGCATGGAAGCATCATGTACCGATGGTCGTATCCACCAGTACCTTTGCCTTTAATCAGATGTCTTCCCAATACATGAAAAACAGCCTAAAAGAGCTGGCAGATATAGTTTTCGGGCTTCCGAGAATCTCTAAAGAACTTAAAAAACTGGAGTCCTATGGTTATCATGTGAAAAACGTCCTTTCCCTTGTTCAGAGCGACAATAATACGGATTCTGTTGTATATACTTCACGAAAATTCCAACCTTATGCGGAAAGTTTTTCCGAGCACTATACTTTTGTCGGTCCGTCTGTCTTTTCAAAGGTTATACCTGAGAAGGGAAAAGCGCGGCCGCTCGTCTATATTTCTATGGGAACCGTTATTAATGACCGACCGGATTTCTATAATAAATGTATCAGCGCATTAAAGGACATCAATGCCGATGTGATTATTTCCTGTGGAAATGCAATGGATCAAAAACTGCTCGGGAATCTTCCAGATAATATCAGTGTTTATCCGTATGTCAATCAGCTTGATGTCCTCTCTAAAGCGGATACTTTTATCACCCACTGCGGAATGAACAGCGTTTCCGAAAGCCTGTATATGGCAGCGCCGATGATTCTTTATCCGCAGACCGGCGAACAGTGTGCTGTAGCAAGAAGAGTTACCGAAATCGGTGCGGGAACACTGTTACGAGATGATTCATCCGAAGGCATCCGGGCTGCCGTACAGGAGATTCTGAACAATACCGCATATTCAAAAGCGGCATCCGGATTCAGTGCGGACTTTCGTGCCTGCTCCGGTGCAATCGGTGCAGCCGAATTCATTGAGAATGCACCGCATACATCAAGCGGCACAGACATAATGAATGAACTGAATAAACAGAATGCTAAATTTCAGTTATTGTACTGGCTTATTGTAATTGCCGTAATCACCCTTATCGGTTTGGCTATCAGTTGGAAATTTGTATGGGTAATCGGAATCGCCGCCGGCGTGCTGTTTTCTTCCATTAGCAAAGTCATACAAAAAAGGAATTATAATAGAAAGATATCACTCAGATAACAATCCCTTTCCTCCGATATTCGGTTGGCGTCATATGCATTTGTTTTTTAAAAATGCGGATAAAATGTTCTGTTGTTTCATAGCCGATCTGATTGGCGATATTTGCAACAGATAAGTTTGTATCCTGAAGCAGCACTTGGGCTCTCTCCAGACGGACCTGCTGCACAATCTGCGTAAAGGATTTTCCTGTGGTGGATTTGAATAAGCGGGAAGTGTACTCCGGCGTATAATGAAACTTTTCAGCAACTTGATTTAAAGTTACAGTAGAAAAATTATCCTGAACATATTGCAGTAAAGCAAAGCGTTGAACATCTGCCTTTTGCATGAAGGTAGGTAATTCAATGCTTTTTTCGTAATTACGAATTAATAATCCAAATATCAGCATCAGTGTATAGGAAATCATCTGATCCCAATAGAGAGATTTTTCAAGGGATTCTTTGTACATATATAGTACTCCGCGTTGAATTTCATAATCGCTGCCTGTATGAAAGATAATATAATCATTTCCGTTTTCAGAATAGATATTATTGATGAAGAAAGCGGATAGAATGTTTGGATTATTTAAGAAATTAAAAAAGATATTATGTAGTGTGCTTTTACGGATAAGGCAGTTAAAAACAATACTGTCATCAAATACTCCGATAGAATGTTTGATTCCGGGAGGAATAATACAGACATCGCCCATAGAAAGATTTTTCTTGTTGTTGCTGATAACTTGCTCGCAAATCCCCTCATAAACATAAATTAATTCAAAAAAGGTATGATCGTGTATAATTGCCGGACTATATCTGTTATGGCGCATAGTGATGAGAGAAGCCCGCTTGTCTGCATCAAGATAAAATGAATCCTCAAAACGTGGAGGAATCGTATTCGGTATTTCCGGTATCAAAAAGTGCTTCTCATATACTTTTTGCATATCTAATTCTGCAAGGAATTTATTAAGAGAATATTCCTGCTGTCTGGCATAATAGTATTTTCGATAAAACAATTCTTCTTCATTAAGTTTATAAATCTCACTCTTTAATGTGTCATAATCCATTAATATTTTTCCCTCTTTATATATTGAGATGTAATAAATAAATCATTAGCAACTTATATATCAAAATATGTCAATTGATATTGCTTATTATAATATAAATATTAAAAATAATCAATTATTCTGGTTTTTTATAACCATTGGAAAAGAAATATATCAACTTATAATAAAAGTATAACAGAAAGGGAGACAAAATCGTAGATTTTTGGGGACAGTAATAAAAGTAGAAAGGACATGAACATATGGGAAAAGAGGTAATTGTTGAAGTCAAGCATATGAATAAAAGTTTTGGCACTACAGTTGCGTTAAACGATGTCAGCATTGAAGTTAGACGTGGCGAAATTCAAGGCTTGATTGGTGAAAATGGCTCGGGAAAATCTACCGTGACTTCTATCATATCCGGTATGCAAAAAGCTGACAGTGGGCAAATGGTTTATAAAGGCGAGAAATGGGAACCGATTTCCATGCTCTGGGCGCTGGAAAAAGGTATCGGAATGATTGTACAGGAAAACGGAACGGTTCCGGGAATCAGTGTTGCGGAAAATATCTTTCTTGGTGAAACAAGCCGATTCAAATCCTTTGGCGACAGTGAAAAAAAACGGGGCGTGATTAAACGAAAAGAAATGATCAAAGAAGCCCAGAAGGCATTAGATTCAATTGGCGCTTCCCATATTAAAGCGGATCAGATGACAGCAAGCTTGGATATGCAGGATCGAAAACTGGTAGAGATTGCCAAAATCATGATTAAGAATCCTGAAATTCTGGTAGTAGATGAAACGACGACAGCATTATCACAGATAGGACGCGATATCATCTACAAGATTATGAATCGGATGAAAGAGGAAAATAAGGCTGTCGTATTTATTTCTCATGATCTGGATGAGATTATGAATGTCTGTGATTCACTCACGGTACTCAGGGATGGCAAAATCATTATAACATTCTCTAAAGAGGAGTTTGATGAGGAATTAATTAAAACCAGTATGATTGGCAGGGAAATGCAGGGAGATTATTATCGCAGTGATTATGACGGAAGCTACGACAATGAAGTTGTACTCGAAGTAAAAGATGCCAATCTGGGTGATCAACTAAAGGATTTTAATTTACAGATTCATAAAGGGGAAATACTTGGAGTTGGAGGACTTTCACACTGTGGAATGCATACGCTTGGCAAGGTTCTTTTCGGGGCATGTAAACCGGCGACAGGAAGAGTGTTGATACGGGGCAGAGAGTTGAAGGACGAGGCAGATGCCATGAAAGAGCAAATCGGATATGCTGCGAAAGACAGGGATGTTGAATCTTTGTGTTTAAATGCAAGTATTCGGGACAATATCGCAGTCGGAGGATTAGACCGGTTTGCCTTACATAATTTCTTGATTTTACCCGGAAGAGAAAAGAAGTATGTGCAGAAACAAATCGATGATTTAAGCGTGAAATGTGCAGAAATGAATCAGTATGTATCGGCATTGTCCGGTGGAAACAAACAGAAAGTTGTTTTCGGAAAATGGATCGGAAGAGGAAGCGAAATACTGATTCTGGATTGTCCGACCAGAGGTGTTGACATCGGTGTAAAACAAGCCATGTATCAACTGATGTATCAGATGAAAAAGGAAGGAAAATCAATCATTATTATTTCCGAAGAAATGGCAGAGTTAATAGGAATGGCGGATCGTCTGATTGTCATGAAAGACGGGGAGATCAAAAAGGAATTTCCAAGAAGTGAAACTCTAAGTGAATCAGATATCATTCAGTACATGATTTAGGAGGGAAGCGGAATGAAAACAAATAGGATAAAGAAATATATCATGAATTTAACTCCCTTGTTCGGATTACTTGCATTATTTGCAGCTTTTCTGGTCATCGGAACGATGCAGGACATCAATGTTTCCTATGGGTTGAAAAGTATTATCAATCAGTCTGTTGTGGTAGCGGTTGTTGCTACGGGCGCTATATTTATTTACACGCTGGGGTCTTTTGATATCAGTCTTGGTGCTTCGACAGCAGTAAGCGCATTGATTGGCGGAATGATATATAACCGAACTGAAAATCTGTTTGTTATGTTGATTACCTGTGTCGGAATAGCGATTTTAATCGGACTGCTTAATTCAGTATTGGCATCCGTATTTAATCTGCCGGTATTTGTTACAACAATTGCAATGCTGAGTGTTCTGAATGCTTTAGTGTTGGTTTTAATCAGCATAAACGGAACCGGATCGGAAATTGCAGTTCCTTCGGCAGCAGTAAAATCTCTTAACAATACAGCGTTTAAAATAATAGTTCTGCTTATTTTTGTTTTGCTCTGTGTTTTCATATTCAGTTTTACGAAAGTCGGCAGAATGCAGAAATTTCAAGGCGGTAATCCAATTTGTGCAAAATTGAGCGGTATTTCGGAAAAGAAGATGGCAATCATTGCATTTGCGATGTCGGGTATTGGTGTTGGACTGGGAGCGTTCCTCTCTATCATTTATGCTCCTACCCTGACAAGAAACACTGCTTCCAGTGTAGGTATGGATGTAATCATAGCTATTGTATTTGGCGGCATGCCGGTATCCGGAGGAGCAAGAAGTAAAATTTATGCGGCAGTAATCGGAGCTTTTTCCATGACACTGCTCGGTCAGATTATGGTGATGTTCAATCTGAATTCGGGAATCGGACAAATGGTAAAGGCGGCAATCTTTATTCTGGTTGTATTTCTGGCAACCAGCGATCAGAGAGGGAAAATGC
>CAZKOR010000179.1:0-7698 GCA_964554405.1 uncultured Bacteroides sp.
GAACCCGTGTTACCGCCGTGAAAGGGCGATGTCTTAACCGCTTGACCACGGAGCCCAATACAACGACTCAACAAAAGATATGTTACCATAATCGGAGTTATTTGGCAAGCCTAAATTGCACTATTTTTTTACATAAATTCTTCACTGGCTGGGCAATACTTTTTAATCAATGCCCTCGTCTCATTAACCTGCTTCATATTATGCAGAAAAAGATTTGTATACTCACCCGGTTTACGACCTAATCTGGCAAGCGCCTCCTGCTTATACTCCATGATAAGAGAAATCCCCGCAGTCGTATTCTGGGAAACTCTGGTTCCCCCTACATTATAGCGCACTCTTGATGTTACCTCTTCAGCATAAATACTTTTAATATCTGCCACTCTGATAAACGTCATGCCGTATCTGCCTAAAATCATAAAGTAATCTGCTCCGGCGGTAAACTGCGTCGGTGCTTTGTCATATATCGTATTAACAAAATCCATATAACTGATTCTGCCATAATTATTGCTTTCCATCTGAGCCAGAAAAGCTTCCTGCTCCTCTCCTGACTTAAAATATTCGGCAACATCTTTTTCACAGGCATCCCTTATCTTTTTCATCTTCCCGGACTTACTCTGACACCAAAAACAAAACCAGACAATCAAACCCAAAACACAGCCTATCGGCAGATGAACACGAAAAACCATAAGAATATTTTCACCCACGCTAAGCGCCACGATAAATCCAAGCAGCATCATACCCACCACACATAATGCCATCATCATATATCCTATCTTATTCACTTTCTTCTGAAACTCCTGCATAGTGGCTTCATATCCTCTTAATTCTGCGTCCAGCCACAATTTCATCCGTTCATTCATATACTTTTCTCCTTTTACCTTTAGTTTATTACGAAACTCCGTTTCACAACCCGAAGTCCGGACAACATAAATATATTATCATATCTGCGCCCGAAATCCTATCCTTTTATGCCGATGTACAGATTTTTTCCCCGAAATACAGACTTATCATTTATCGATTCAATATCACATCACTGTAAAATTTGCCGTCTGCATTCTTATAAAGAATACTCCCGCCGTATTTTTCCACACACCGTTCCACATTCAGACTGCCGATTCCTCCTCTGCTTTCTTCCGCATCTACCGGTCTGCCGTTTTTTAGCTTTACTTCTGTCTGTACACTATTTACAATCCTGACGAAAACCATATCATTGTAGTTTCCGATATGAACCTGAATATACCGCTCCCCGCTGCATTTTTTGCATGCTTCCAGTGCATTATCCAGAAGATTTCCGAAAAGTGTTGTCACATCCATCGGTTCCAGAAAATCAAGTTTTCCGCATTCCACCTGTATCACGAACTGAATACCAAGACTTTCCGCACTTTGCTGTTTATCCGCAAGAATAATATTTAACATGGGGTTATCGGAATACTCTTTCGGAACCAAGGGCTTTAAAATACTCCCAATCTGTTTTGTATACTCCAGTGCCTCTTCCTTTTTGTCAAGGCGGTACAACTCCTCAATAGAACGAATATGCCTGTTTACATCATGAAGAATCGCAACGGACTGCCGGTATCTCTCACGCTGTGCCTCATAATACTCAAACTGCAGTTCTTCCTGCTGTTTCATCATGGCAATCCGAAATTCCATCCCCTTTTTTTCATCCTCCGCCCGCATAAAATAAGTCAGATACAAAACGGCAAATAGAATGCAGAAAAAATTGGTAAAGGGCAGAAAATAATCAGACTGATACGCTACTTTCACTATAATAACAACAAAATTAGAAATGCCATACAAACCCGTCATACAAAACAAAAGAACACGTTCATCGCTCTGTCTGCGCTCTTTTTTCTGAAGTCTTCTTATCAAAGCATAGCCAAAAAAGACTACCAGCAGCTTGGAAAAAACCACTTCTATGCTATATTTCACCAGCGCATTTTCAGGCATGAACCCATGTTTTTCCACTAAAAAATATACCAGTACTCCCCCCAGATTCTCCAACACCACAAACATCAGTAACAAACATTCTGATTCCAATACCCTGTGATATTTCTTATCTTTCTTATCCCTGTAACAGACAAGGCCGATAGTACCAAATGCTAATACATTTACTATTATGTTCCATACAGGAGTTTTTTGCATATTTACTAACGTCATAACTATAATTGCCGTTACCGGTACTGCTTTATAAATAACGGGATTTTCAAAAGCTCTTACATACCGCGCTTCCCAAAAAAGATATGCCAGCACTATAACAATTGTACATGAAATAAGACAACTGAACAGATAAAACAAATCTTCCATATCATCGCTCCCCGCCGTTTCCATCCATATCATGAACGTATTCATTAAGCCTTTTTTTGAATTGCGCCACTCTCTTTTGAGATAATGGTACTGTCATTCCGTTTTTCAGAATCACTTCATATCCCTTAATCTTTGCCACATTCCGCAGACTTACCAGAATTCCCCGGCAACTGGTCTCAAAACCGTAAGAACTCATCCTGATTTCCAGCGAATGCATCGTATCAGGGTACTCATATACAGCATTTTCCATAATAATCCTTATTTTTTTCCCGGACTTTATATATTCAAAATACAGAATGGAGTTTATCGGAAGCGACAGAGAATTTTTTCTCATCATGATACCGTTTTCCTCATGCGTTACATTTTGGAACACCATACGAATTTCTTTCTTCCAATAACTATGTAAAAACGCTGTTACCTGTTCTTCCAACGCTTCTGCCGATACCGGCTTTTCCAAAAAAGAAAATGCATGTGCGGCATTCACTGCGTCCATACAGTATCTTCCATAATTGGTAATATAAATAATTTTTGCAGACTGACTGCGCCCATAAAGTTCCTGTCCGGTCTCAATACCGCTCTTTTCTCCCTCCATAACAATATCCATAAAAATCAGGTGAAAAATATTATCAGCAGCGAGCAGTTCCTCGCCCGCAGTAAAATTCGTAATCTGATATTCCGGAGCATACCGGCGTAAAATCGGCTCTAAAATTCCTATCAGATATTCCCTGTCCGCCCTTTCATCCTCACAAACCGCTATTTGAAGCATGATTCCTTATCTCCTTCCATAACAATCCCACTAGATATCATGGTTGCCATCTCTCATAGCGATTTAGCACATCATCAAGCGCTTCCTCCGCATCTTCCCAATTACTCTCGTAAATTTCTAAAAGTTTCTCCTTTTCCTCATCTGAATAGCTATCGGCATCTAACTCATATAATTCCATAAGGTAGCTTATGCGGCTGTCATCTTCGTTTCTCTCTTTTACCAAAGAAAACGATAACAGCACTGCAAAAATACAAACTGCAGCGGCGACAATATTCCTTCCGGTTTTCCCTTGCAGCCAATCTTTATAATACAGATGTTCTACAAACTCTTCTCTCGACTCCCCATGAAATACATAGAGTCTCATATATTTTATCACGTCGCTTTTAACGTCAAAACTCAGTTCCCGGCCTTGCGCATGGCTGATTTTCTTTCGCAGACTCTTATGGAAAGCAGCTCCCTCTTTTCCGAAATATCTGTCCGTGCAAAATGCCGGAAGTCCCGGCCACGGTAATTTCCTGATGCGGAAACAGGCAAGTTCCGTCTCCCACTTTCCGTCATCCAGTTTATTCTCTTCCGTATGAAACTTATTCAAATACCGTTCAAAAAATAAAATAGTTTTCCTGCGCCATCCGGAATGACTGCACATAGTACGCACAAAATTCATACGAAATCTTGTATCGGCAAACAATTCTACAGACTCTTTCCGATTCAGAAAATATTCCCATGCATCTAAATTATTACACAGATAAGGATTTTTCGCAATCAACAGAAACTGCCTGAAAAAAAGTTCTCTGTCTCCATAGGAATCTACGTCGCTATAATCAAAGGAATGTTCTTTTTCCGGCTCTTCCGGTATCTCCGGTTCTTCCTTTTTTTCATTCTCTGTAGGCATGTTAACCGGCATTACATAAGTCACTGTCCCCTGACTTTTCGCCAATCGCAGCGCAGTTTTATAGGCATTTTGCAATGCCTTAAATTCCTCCGGATGCTCTTCCGGATGATATATCTTCGCCTGCCTTGCATAAGCTGATTTTATTTTCGCAATATCCGTTGACGGCGGAATACCAAGCCATTCCCATATATCCATATATCTCTCCTTTTGCACCTATTCATCCTCGCGGTCATCCGCAAAAAACGATTCATCAAAACCATGAAAATCAAATTTGTTTCTTTCCACGGCTGTCAAATATATGGAAAACTGCACACAAGCTTCTCTCCGTGTGCGCGGACTGCGCTCATACATGATAATGTTTCTGAATCTGGCAAGCTGCTCTGCAATATATGCCCTTACCTTAGGGCTGCACTCCTGATAAAGCCGCTGCGCCTTTTCCAGCAAATAGCGGACATTTTCGTCCTCCATGGAACTGAGTGTCATCTGCCGCAATTTCTCAAGGCGCTCCTCGAGTTCCGCTTCGCTCAGTCCCATCTTTTTATTCATAATGACCTTATGCAGCGCCTGTTCCCCGCTGACAATCCGGATATCCAGTATGCCGTTAATATCATACATAAAAGTAACTCTTGCCATGACCTGCCCCCGCGGCGCCGCCGGCAGGTCTTCCACTTCCATAGTACCAAGCAGCAGATTCTCCCTGGCAACAATATTGTCTCCCTGATAAATTGGAAAAGTCATCTTAGTTTGATTGTCTTCCACCGTCACATATTCTCTTGTACGGCTGCACGGCAGTGTATCATTTCTTTCAATGATTGGCGAAAAGCTGCCGTCATAGATTGCCGTTCCCAGAGAAAACGGACAAATATCCGTCAATATCATATCTTTCACATCACCGACACGCTCTTTAATCGCGGCAGCAATCCCTACACCCGCAGCTATGCTTTCGTCCGGACTTGCATCCAAAACCACGGGAATATCCAGAAGTGTTTTCAAATACTGCTTTACCACCGGCATTTTGGAAGAACCTCCTACCAGAATAAGCTTATCAATCTCATCCACGCTCATGCCGCTGTCGTTGATAACCCGCCTGATTGGTATAGACATTCGCTTAAACAGCTCTATGCCGATATGAATCAAATGCTGATTCGTCATACGCATCGTATATTGCCGCTCCTGAATGTATACCGTTCTCTCCGCCTCGTCATTTTCCGTAAGCTGCCATTTTAGCGACTCAGATTCTTTCAGGACGATTCCCTGTTCTTCTTTCGTCAGCGTATCTTTTGCAATATGATTTTCCTTATAAAAATCCTCCGCTATGATTTCATTGAAATCTTTACCTCCCAAGTAATTGTCTCCCGACACCGCCTGAATCTCCACCATATTGTCAAAGGCATCCACCAAAGATACATCCAGCGTACCGCCCCCAAAATCGAATATAATAAAAGTCTCTGCATCCTCCACGCCCATGTGATGCTTTAGCGCCACTGCGGATGGCTCATTAATCAGTCTCTCCACAGTAAGTCCCGCCAGTTTTCCCGCATTTTTGGTCGCACAGCGCTTATCATCATTAAAATACGCCGGAACACTTATGACAGCTTCCGTCACTTTTTCTCCCAGATATGCCTCTGCATCCTCTCGCAGCCTGCGGAGTACGAAGGACGACAAATCCTCCGCCGTATAGTATTTCCCGTTTGCAAAATATTGGCTGCCGGTTCCCATATTCCTCTTAAACTCTGCAAAAGAAACCGTCGGTGCGGTAATCAGTCTCTCTTTCGCCACGTTACCTACATAAATTTCTCCATCTTCCCCGAAACTGACAACCGAAGGGGTCAGGTATTCCCCAAAAGTATTCGGAATCAGCTCAATTTTTCCATTCCTCCAGATACTTGCAAGACTGTTTGTTGTTCCAAGATCAATTCCTATCACTGCCATTTATTCTGCCCCCGCTTCTTCTTCCAATTTTTCTAAAATAGCGTCCTCTCCTGTTGTGACATCCGTACCTACGTACATTTTTTCTATTTCCCCGGCATTTTTACCGGATTTACTAGATTCACTAAATTCATATTTCTCCAAAACGTTTCCCCTCGCATCTGTCATCTCTATGCCAAGCAAAATACCCGTCTTTGAAAAAGCAAGCAGCACATTTTCTCCATCTCCAAACGAGTGGGAAAATTCCTGTCCCTGTATCTCATAGACATATTCCTCTTTGATGTCGTCCTCAGGATACTCATAACGGTGAAGCAGCGCATAGGGCTTTTCTTTTTCCGTATCATATTCTACGGCAATTTCCATACGTCCATCCGTATCATACTGGCAAACGCTGTAATATGCCAATCCGCCGTCCGAATAAAGCATCTGCCACAGGAGACGGTCTTCGTCATATTTCGCCCGATAAAATGACGGCGTCAAACCAAAGTCATACTGTTCATTCTGCCACTCATAGTTTAATTGTAAGATCAGATTCCTTGCTCCCGTTTCCGGATTATACTCATACAGATTAACTTGTTCCGCATCCGCCCTTCCACGCGCTTGATACCAGCGATTTTGATACGCGCCGCCGCTCTGTCTTATCCAAAATCCATATTCATCAACCACATAATTTTGAACGTGGCTTACAATCCGGTCATCCTGCTGAATCCACTGCATTTTCCATGTCTCTTCGGGTTCATATTTATCCCATGAATTAAACTGAAAAGCACAGAGCATATTACCCGCCTCATCTTCCAGAAATTCCGTACAAAAAGGATGCTCACCGGACATTTCCCCATCTGTCTGATTGTCGGGATAATAATACCTGACGCCGGCACATCCTGTATCCGTGCGTCGGAAATAGTTATCTTCCATCAGGTCTTCATTCCGGTAAACCTCTTCATGTACAACCCAGCCCGAACTGTCATATTCGTAAAAATGGCTGTATGTTTCTATGTCGCCTGCTTCGTTTTCTGTCTGTTCCGTGCGTATATTCCCCGCAGAATCATATTCCCACATAGTCCATTGGAACAGGCTGCCGTCTTCATCATAATCCGCTTCGGCTATCAACACGCCGTCATCGTAAGAATAGCGCGTATACTGATATAAAGCCAATATCTCATTTTCCGCATAAGAACTTCTGTCATCTATTGTAACCTGCTCTGAAATAAGTAGTTTTGCAGGTGCACTTGACGCTATCGGCAGACTGTAAAAATCCGTCTCATCCCGCCTATACTGTGCAGGCGTACTTCTCAGCCAGCCAATGAACCAAAGAAAAGCAAATAATATTCCCATTAAGCCAAAGACAGCCATTACTTTTTTTGGCGCTGAACCATATTTTTTCTCATTGAACCATTCCAGTTTAATCACAATCCACCCCTATTACAATTCTTCTTATCATTATTATAACAAGAATATCGTATGTGACAAGAAAATAAAAACTCGCAAACATTAGTGTTTACGAGTTTTATAAATGCCATAATATTCCTTCAGGTCATTTCTATCTACCGTTATGCTCTAAAAAGTCTTCAATTTCAGCTTTAGAAGGCATTACGCGCAGCGCTCCCTTTTTCGTTGTGATAATGGACGCTGCTGCATTTGCATATACCAACATCTGGATTAATTTTTCCTCATTCAACTTATCGAGACCATACTCCAAAACATAATGGAGACAACACGCCCCAAAAGTATCTCCTGCTCCTGTAGTTTCGATGGTGTTCTTCTGTAAAAACGGAGCTGCTTCTACTCTCATGTCTTTGTAATAAGC